>CALFYU010000286.1 GCA_937952455.1 uncultured Planctomycetaceae bacterium | reverse complement strand
TCCGCATGCCGGGCGGATTTGACGTGGAACTCTACCAGCCGCACTATAGCAAGTGACGTCGGGCCGGCTTTATCGGTACTTGCGAATTCGGGTTTGCTTCTTCACCGAGCCTTGCGTACCAGCGGAACTGGTGCCGCACGCCATCGACCGATATAATCCGGCCAGCACATAGCAAGTCTCGCAATCAGGCCTCGACCGCAATGTCCGAAAAATCCAGCGCCGATACTGTCTCAACCCCGAAGAAGCCGACTCCGGAATCCGAACGCATCCAAGTCGAAGACACGGAGAACTTCATCGAAGCCTATCACGCCGTGGCGGAGTGGATTCGCTTCGCCGATGCCAAGTCGGGCGTCGTGCTGACGGTGAGCGCCGCTTTGGCCGGGATTTTGATCCCCACGATCCGTCCGGTCATCGACGACCCCGCGGGGGTGCATTTGATCCCAATGTGGAAAACCGTCACTCTGACGTTCTTCACACTGTTCCTGTTCTTTTTGATTCTTTCGGGCATCGCGGCTTTTCGCTGTATCAATCCGTTCCGGCTGCGCGGCAAACACCCGGCACTCGATCGCTGCAGCCATTTTCACCCAGCGGCGATTGCCGACATTTATAAGATCGATCAGGAACAAGATTTCGTCCGAGATTGCAACAAGGGTGGCCCGACGAAATTCCGGGAAGAGGTCCTGACGGCGCTGTTGATCGATTCGCACATTTCCAATGCAAAATACCAACGCGTCTCCACGTCGATCCAAGGGTTTACTGTCAGCGTGGTGTTTGCATTTCTCTATTTTCTGACGATTCAGCTATGACAGTCTTCGCTGCGGCGCGAGGCTTCTGATCCCCAAAATCGGTTCCGACGGGAAGCCCTCGATATAGCAGTTGTAACGCGGGCGGATCGGCTTATTGCGTCCCATCGCTTGTGAATGGCACAACGCCCGGATGTTGGCGGTCTCCGTCGTAAAGGCTGAAACCAATTTTCTGCCCCCCTGCTGCGCATCCTTGGCTGAGTACACGATCAGCGTGAGGTCCGCTTGGCGGTTGGGTTTTGCATGAAGCGCGACCAAATCGGTGCACAACTCAATTTTCCGCCGTCCACCGGCGTCCGTCAGATTGACGCGCTCCGTGATACGTCGCGTCTTGAGGCCGTCAAACGAAAGGTCTCGCAAGGCAGCGGGGACATCGTTGGGGGTCGTGCGGATGCGTTTCCAGGCCGGGCAGTCATTCAGTGCGATGTGGGCCAGGCACCACGAGAGATTTTGCAGGAGGGTCCCCGCCCGCGGCTCGGCAACAATGGTGCGGCGCGGAATTCCTAGTCCATCTTCGATGGCATGATTCAACCAGCGCTCGCGTTTGAAGCCGTACGGCGTGGGTAACCAACTGAACAGGTATCCGTAGGTATGAATCAGGCCGGCATGGTATGCCCGGCCGTCTCTGATTTTGACGTTCGCCAACGCTCCGATCACGGTCAGTAGTTTCGGGTGTACGATCACGTCTCGGGCGAACTCGTCAAAATTCCGACTTTTGCCCCAAAGTTGCAGCAGCGGGCTGTCGGCGTCGCGCACGATTTGCTCGGCAATCGTGGGGGCAGCCTCCCTGAACGCGCGCGGCGCGATACGCCCTTTACCGGAATCGGCCACGAGTTTCCGTGCGATGCGTTCCAGTTCTGATCCGGATATCACAAAGGTTCCGATCCACAATGGGGGCTGAATGATGTTGTCGAAATTTCCCTTGGTCGGGAGATTTGAGCATAAAACTATATGGACTGAAACAGCGAACTTATACGCTTGCCCGGCTGACATCGCCCTTTTTTTGGCGGAACTTTCCAAATTCCTCTTGCGGAATATGACGAACGCAGTAAACTCGCGTTTATTACATCCGTCGTAATCGAGGCCCACTGTGAAAAAGAAACCGAGGCCGCAACTCACCGCCGGGGAAATCGAAATCCTCGAAATGCTTTGGACGGCCGGATGCGTCACGCTCTCCGCTGCCCATAAGGCCATGAAACGGGCCATCGGATATACGACCGTCCAGACGCGGCTCAACCGGCTTGTCGAAAAAGGGGTCGTCATCCGTAGCGATGACCGGCCCGCTCAATATTCCGCCGCGATCACACCCGACGACGTCAGCGCCGGACACTTGGACCTGTTGCTCAAGCGGGTCAGCGGCGGTAGCGTCGTGCCGCTGGTCACGCATCTCGTTCGCGACCGTCGACTCTCCGCTGACGAGTTAAGCGAATTGAAAGCGCTGATCGAACAAGCCGAACGGGATCTTGGTTCTTCCACGAAGAAAAAAGGGGGCCAGCCGTGAACGAATTCGCCTCGCATTTATGGTCTGACCTGCTCCGCGGGACGTGTGTGCTGTCCGCCACGTTCATCGCCGGTTCGCTCTTGCTCCGCGTGCTACGGGTTACGTCACCGACGTGGCATCGCGTCTCGTGGTGTGTGGCACTTTTGCAAGGCTGGTTGATTTTCGGCGTCACGCTGTCGGTCCCCTGGCATGACCGGCCGATGGTCGCCGCACAGCCGGCGCCGCTCACGTTGCCAGAGATGCCGCTCAGCGACGTTGCCGCGACCGTCGGGAACGCCGCTGATGCAGCAGCGGCCGACGTTGCTGTGCCCAATCCTACCGAAACACCGACTACCGAAACTCCCGCTACCGAGACGCCGGCGATCGAACCGCCGGTTGCGAAAACACTAGCGATCCCCGCAGCGGTTTGGTTTCTGGTCGTTTGGATCGCCGGGATAGCCGTTGTGGTCGTGCGTTGGACTGCCGGGTACTTGTTCTTTTTGCGGCGACTACGGCCGGCCACCGCGAGCGACCCGACATGGCAAAACGAATGGCAGGCGCTACAAGCAGAGTTGGGGCTTCGCCGCGAAATTCCATTGATCGTCACGACGGTGCACGGGCCAATGTTGTGCCGGTTGCCGCGGGGATTCGCCGTGCTGGTGCCCGAAGCGCTGTGGCGAGGTTTTGACGCCCGGCAGCGGCGGTCGGTGTTGCGGCATGAACTGGCGCACTATCAGCGGGGGGATGCCTGGAAATCACTCGCGGTGCGGCTCTTGGCCTTGCCGCACTGGTTCAATCCTCTGGCGTGGTGGGCGGTGCGGCGGTTTGATGAGGCGGCCGAATGGGCCTGCGATGATGCTGCGCTATCCGTCGCCGGTCAAACGCCCCCCTCGTTTGCCAGAACGTTGTTGGAATTGGGAACGGTCGCCGCTGCTCCATTGAGCCACAGCCCGGCCGCCAGCGGCCACTGCCTAGCCCGCCGCATCCGCCGCATGCTGTCCGTGAGGCCGAGCGAAGATCATCTTTGGAAAAAGTCACTTGTGCTGCTCGTGGGCGCTCTGGCGGTGTTACTCAACGTGATCCGTATCGAACTCATCGCCAAAGCGGCGCCGCCCGTCATCGCTGAACAGTCCGGCTCAGATGAAAATATTGCCTTCGCCCAGGCCGACGAGCCCCCCGCGAAACCGAAGAAAACACTCAAAGCCAAACTTCCCGCAGCGGTGCAGAAGGGAGTGGATTACCTGTTCTCCCAACAACAACCGGACGGTAGTTGGAAAATTGACGACGACGACACGTGGAAGATCGGCGGCACGAGCCTGTGCACACTGGCACTGCTCGAATGCGGCGTGGCAAGTGACGAACCGCAGATGAAAACCGCCCTGCAGTATCTGCGCAGTCAGCAACCCAAACGCACGTACGAAATCTCCTTACAGACGTTGGCCCTTTGTGCCGCCGCCGAGCCGCGTCGCGATGCGGGGCAGATTGCGGCGAATGTCAAACTCCTCGAAAAAGGTCAAGTTCAACAGGGACGGGGAACGGGGGCTTGGAGTTACGGCACTGATGGCGTCATAAACTTGGAAGGGGGCGACAATTCCAACAGCGAATTCGCCGTGTGGGCCTTGGACGCGGCCGCCGACGCGGGGATTGACGTCAAACCGGCAACATGGAAGCGGTCCTACGACTATTGGCGCAACAGTCAATTGCCCGACGGCGGCTGGGCTTACACCGCGCGTGGCGGCAAGGCCACCGGCAGCATGACCTGTGCAGGCATCGCTTCGCTGATGATCTGCCACAAAAATGTGCACAAAGACGCCACGGATGAGGTTCCCGACATACAGGAGTTAATCCAACCGAGCGTCGATTGGCTGGCCCGTAACTTCAGCGTCAACATGAACCCCCAGAATCAGCACTGGCAGTTGTATTATTTGATGGTGCTCCGCAACGCCGGCGCCCTATCGGGCATCCAACGATTCGGCGAGCGATCCTGGTACGCCGAAGGCAGCACGTACTTGACCGCACACCAAAGCCCCCTCACCGGTTCCTGGAAAGGGGCCGGTCACATGGAAGAGGAAATCGTGGCCACAGCGATGGCGCTACTGTTCCTCCGCGACGGCAAACCGGTCGCGGCAGCGGAGACGTCTGCGGTCGAACCGGCGGAGCCTGATCCAGAGGCGGCACGACAAGCGGCTATCGACAAACTCACCGAATTGGGCGCGAAAATTACAGTGTCCCACATGGTCGGCGATCATCCGGTCTACATGGTTGATTTGGAACTCAGCCGAGTAACTGATGCAGATCTGGTGCATCTCAAGGAACTCGGTCGGATCTCGGGTTTGCAAATTGGCCACACGCGGATCACGGATGCCGGATTGGCGCACATTATGCAGTTGGAAAGTCTGGGAAGCCTCAGGCTGGAAATATCCAAGGTCACGCTGGCGGGGTTGCGCGAACTTTGGCGCGTCTTTCCGAGACTCGATATTACAGGCATCAAGAATCCCTTGCGCGGCGATCCGCAGGCAGCGAAGGAATTGCTGCGGGCCGCCGGCGATGAAATTCTCGCCCGCGCCGCCGCTCAGGAAGCCAGCATCCCTCGCTCGCCGTTGGAGAAGCAGATTCTCGCGGAACTGAAACGCCGCGACGACGCGGTTCGGTCCTATCAATTCCAATGGACACAGCGCGAAACCATCCACAAAGGCTCGCCCGTAATCTCCTACGGAGGGCGAGTAGGGGAAACGATCGAAGAGGACATCACGAAAACGGGAACCAGCGAATTGATCGTCGACGGCCGCAAGGTGCGGTACAGTTATACGGCCGAACCGGGAGCGGGGGGCAAGGACGCCCGTGCCAGCTTCATTTACGCCTTCAACGGTGAGGTGGAACGTTCACACTACTACGATTGGCAGCCCGCACAACGTGATTCTTCACGTGAGTACTTTGCGAATCGCAGTTTCGCCGCCAGATTGGCCGTCACTTCACTCCCGCGGACGCTCTACAGCACGTTCGATCCCGTATTGCGTGACCACAATTGGATGAACGCGCGACTTCTTGACGAGCAACAAGAGATCCAAGGGCGGCCGTGCGATGTTTTCCAATTCAAACACGAGAATCCGAATTCTGACGAAAAGAAGAGCTCCGCCGAGTCCTGGTGGATCGATCCAAGCCAAGGCTATGCGCTGGTGCGGTACGCGTGGACCGACGCCGAAGGACGAGTCTCACGGCAGACCGACGTGAACTATCAACAGGATGCCGAACACGGCTGGGTTCCGTCACTATGGAGAATTCGGGGGTTGGACGGCGACGGCAACGTGACAACGACGATTATCGCCCGCGTCACTCAATACAAAATCAACCCCGAGCTTCCCGAAGAGACGTTCACCATCGATTTCCCGCCTGGCGCGATAATCGATCGCTGATCCGCCGCCACGCCAATTCCCTCTTGCCCCAATTGAGATAATCCCCTAACGTCCTGCCCTGCGCGGCCGGTGCGTCTTTGCCGGTCGCGGGGCACCATGGATGGTAAACGGGCGGGATTCCCTATGCATGTCTATTTCTCCGTCGGCGAACCGAGCGGCGATGCTCATGCGGCGAAATTGATCGACGAAATTCGCCGCCGCGACCCGCAAGCGCGGTTTTCCGGCTACGGTGGGCCGCGGATGGCCGACGCCGGCTGCGAACTGCAATTTGAACTCACGCAAATGGCCGTGATGGGGATTGCCGCCGTGCTGCCGCTGTTGCTGAAATTCTATCGCCTCGTCAAACAGGCGGAGCAGTATCTCATACGCGAGCGGCCCGATGCCGTGGTGCTGGTTGATTTCCCCGGTTTCAACTGGTGGATCGCCCGCAAGGCCAAACGGCTGGGGATTCCCGTGTTCTACTACATGCCGCCGCAATTGTGGGCCTGGGCCTCTTGGCGGATTCGCCGTGTGCGTAGATTCGTCGACTATGTGCTCTCGCCGCTGCAGTTTGAAACCCGCTGGTACCGCGACCGCGGTGTCGACGCCCAGTTTGTGGGGCATCCGTTTTTTGACGAAGTGGCCGAGCATCAATTGGATCCGCAATTCATGTCCGCACAGCGTGAACAGCCCGGAGCGGTGATCGGCGTGTTGCCCGGTTCGCGCAACCAGGAGGTGCTGCGAAATTGGCCGATTCAATTGGCAACGATCCGCCGGGTTCACGACCGATGCCCCGAAACGCGTTTCCTGGTGGCGTGTTACAACCAACGGCATTTGGATTGGTGCCGCTCGATTTTGACGGCCGAAGGGACTGATTTGCCGGTGGAATTATGCGTTCACCGCACCCCCGAAATTATCGCGGCTGCCGACGCCTGTCTGATCGTCTCTGGATCGGTCTCATTGGAAGTCCTCGCCCGGCACACTCCCGCGGTGGTGCTGTATGCCTGTTCGCGGCCGCTGTATTTGTTCGGCCGGATGTTTGTCCGCTGTGCATACTTCACGTTGGCGAATCTGATCGCCGGACGGGAAGTGATGCCGGAGTTTCCCGTCGTCGGCGATCCTTCAGCGGACATCGAACGCATGGCGGGCATTCTGGAGAGCTGGCTCATGCATCCGGCACTCCGGCAACAGGTGTCGACGGAGTTGGCAGCGCTGGCCGCCTCGGCCGCCCAACCCGGTTCCACCGCGCGTGCCGCTGACGCGATCCTCTCACGCCTGGCTGCTGCACAGGCATCGCCGGAGAGCGAACGCCGTGCGGCGTAGCGGCGGCGTTGACTCGGCCGATGGGAGGGAATTGGTCGGCAGTTCGCAATTCCCCACGATTTGCGTCCGGGCAGTTGAAATCCCCGGCTGGGGTCATCACTATACGTTCTCTCCGGTCTCAACGCGCATCGCGTTGTTAAAGATCGATCCACAATTTTTGATACGATTGAGCTGATTTATGGCTGAAGAGACTGTCCGTATTGCCATCGTCGGAGCGGGGGCGAATACCAGATTGCGGCATATTCCCGGTTTTCGGGCCATCGACGGCGTGGAGATCGTGGGTGTCGTCAACAGCACCCCGGAGTCAACCGCCCGCGCCGCGAAAGAGTTCGGCATTCCCCGCGAATATCCCGACTGGCAAGCGTTGGTGGCTGACGATAACGTCGATGCCGTGATGATCGGTACGTGGCCGAATTTGCACTGCGAGATCACCTGCGCCGCTCTGGCCGCCGGGAAACACGTGCTCACCGAAGCCCGCATGGCCCGCAATGCGGCCGAAGCACAAGCGATGCTCGATGCGGCTCAGGCGCATCCGGAATTAACCGCCCAAATCGTCCCCAGTCCCTTCGGACTGCAGCATGATAGCCGCCTTAAGGAACTGATCGAGGACGGTTTCATCGGCGACCTCCGTGAGTTGGTCGTGATTGGCGCCGCGGACGCGTTCTGGGACTACACCAAACCGCTGCACTGGCGGCAGGATGCTGAGATCAGCGGATACAACACACTCACGTTGGGGATCATGCATGAGACAGCCATGCGCTGGACACCGGAGACGACCCGCGTCTTCGCACAGGGGACCACGTTTGAACCGACGCGTCCGTCGACTGTCGGCACGGATACGCTCGATGTTACCGTGCCCGATAGCTTGCAGGCGCTCACGGAATTGGCCGGCGGCGCGCGGGGCATCTATCATTTCAGCGGAATTGATCTGTTAGGACCGGGACACCAAATCCACCTCTACGGCAGCCGCGGAACGATCAAAGCCAAGTTCAACGACGGCGAACAAATCTTCATCGGCCGCGCGGAAAGCGACGAGTTGAAACTGCTGACTGTGCCCGAAGAAAAACTTGGCGGCTGGCGGGTCGAGCAGGAATTCATTGGCGCCATTCGCGGCACCGAATCGGTCAGATACACCGACTTCGAGACCGGCCTGCGCTACATGCAATTCACCGAAGCGGTGCATCGCAGCATCCAATCCGCCGCACCAGTCAACCTGCCGTTGGACTAACGAGCTTGTCGATCGGCTCACCGTCCTATTGATGTGTCCAGACGCCGATTGGCGGCGGAATCATATCGGTGCGCCGGTCGCTTTGGACGTGGATGGGACGCAGCAAGTTGGTCTTCTGGATTGGCTGCAACTCCGCCGGTTCGTCGGCAACGGGCAGGATCGTCGCCCGTTCCAATTCGATTTCGCGCAGCCAACTCTGCGCGGCGGTCATTCCAGGATCCAACTCTAGCGCAGTGCGGAATTGCGCTTCCCCTTGCTCCCAATGACCCGCCTTGCACAACAACACGCCGATGTTGTAATAGGCGGCGGCCTCGCCCACGGTTTCGACGAACATCGGCAGAGCGGCGCGCATGTTGCCCGCTTCGGCCAGTGCGACGGCAATGTGATACCGCGAGATATCGCCCGTCGTATCTTTCGCAGCCGTTTTTCTGACTGTCGAATCACCGAACGCAAATCCGGAACGCCGCCACGGGGCCGACGACCGTAGCGAGGACCGGGACACGGCCGGGCGAGCCTTCAATCCATCAAGCTTCAACGGCTGCGGAATCGAACTGGTGTCCTGCTCCGTCTCGCCGGTCTCCTCGGCATCACCCTCAGCCGAGTCTTCTACGCGGTCGGCCACGATCCGGCAGTCGGGCAAGGCGGTCTGCAGTTCGGCAATGCCGACCGGGGTGACGCGCGTGCCGACCAGGCTGAGTCCCTTGAGATTCGTCAAACCCCGCAAGTGTTGCAGCCCGGCGTCGGTAATTTGTGTATGTCCCAATAATAAGTATTTCAGATCGCGCATATTGCGGATGTGCGCCAACCCCTCGTCGGTCACTTCGGTCTTATTCAGCCCCAACGACTGTAGTCCCGTGAGCCCCTGAATGTGGGACAGCCCGGCGTCGCCGATTGCCGTTTCGTTCATCCACAATAGTTGCAGGCGGGGCAGATTTTCGAAACTCTTCAAACCCGCGTCGGTAATGCTCGTTCCGTTCAGCGATAGCCGCGTCAAGTTCGACATCCAGCTTGGATCCGCAATAGCGGCATCGGTGATGTTGGTATTGCTCAGGTCGAGTTGCTTCAATTGATCCAACGCGGCGCCGCCTCGCAGTTCGTCGTCGCCAGTCTTCGTTCCCGACAGATCGAGGACGGTGATGTCCTGTGCTGCGTCCAGTTCGACGACACCCCCCAGCGCTTCAAACCGGGCTGCCGTTTCTGCGGCCGTTGGGGTCGGCTCTTCATAGGGGGCCGGGGCGATCGCTTCCGGGGCAGCGGGCGCCGGGTGCGGCTCGTTCGTATTGGCTGTGTTGGGCCCGGTCGGTTCAGGATTCGGAGGCGCCGGGGCTTCGGTGTGCGGCGCCGACACCGGGGCGCAGACTTGGCAGCATCCCGGTTCTTTGTGCGAGGTCTTACAGCCGCAGACCCCCGCAACGCCCGCTAATCCCAGCGTGGCGACCACTGCAGCGAGCTTCTTCGTGGGAACGAAATGATTGAACATATTGACCTGACCCGCAAGTACTTGGTTGGATCGTATATCGTTGAGCAACGTGGCCGCCGGCCGGGGGACGGCGATAATCATTTTCGGAGTAACCGGTTTCACCGGTCCATTTCAAAACGACCAGTCGCGCGATCCCGAATAACCCGCCGTCGATTGGCGCAGTCGGATCGAATGTGTCGGCTAGATCCTTCATGCGGAGTGTGCTGCGCCTGCCGGTCGTGCGTCTCGCATACAGCCGCTGCAACCGGCAGCACCGGCAAATTCGGAAGCGGACCCGTCATTGACAGCATCGGCACCAATCGACAAGCTGGAGGTCTAATTCGGGCAATCGCCGCACGCGAAAAAATGCGTCGCCGGCCGATGTCCGGTACCCGACACGATGAACGGACACGTTACGATTCGCGCCGAAGGAACAATTCATGAGATCGACCATCGCCGTTCTGGCCATAATCGTCGCCGCTCACGCCCACTCCCCTTGTGCACAGGCGGCTGAGAAGCCAAATATCCTGTTCATCCTCACCGACGATCAGGCCCCCTGGGCGTTGGGGCTCTCCGGGCATCCGCACGCCGAGACGCCGAATCTGGATCAGCTGTTCAAAAGCGGCGCCTATCTGGTCAATGCGTTCA
>CALFYU010000285.1 GCA_937952455.1 uncultured Planctomycetaceae bacterium | reverse complement strand
TCCATGCCTTAAAACGCAGAAGATGTGCCTAAACCTAAGGCCTCGCCCTCCCGGGATCGCCCGCACTGACCTCCTGATCACCGACTTGAATATGAGAGATTCTTGGACCGCCGCAATACGCATTCTGACGCTCGTGATCGTGGCACTTGTGGCATCCCGACAGCGGGCCTCTGCCGAGACCCCGACGGCACCATTCGTCGCCGGATTCGATCGCTTCGCGCGGCACGGCGATATCCCACCCGCAACGGCCGGCCGCCTGTTGCTGAGCGAACTAAGTTGCACCGCCTGCCATGCAACCGGCGAGGAGGCGCTGCAGCCGAAACGAGGGCCGAAGCTCGACGGGGTGGCCGAGCGCCTCCATCCACAGTGGATCAAACAATTCCTGGCCGCCCCCCAACAGGCTAAGCCGGGCACAACAATGCCCGACGTGCTGGCCGGGTTGCCTGAGGAGGAGAAACAACACGCGATCGATGCCCTGGCAGCCTATCTGTCCACGCAGCACAAGGCGTTTCCTGAATTGAAGGCAGGGGGCGGAAATCCCGTGCCGTTTGAGTTCTGGAACAAGGGGAACGCCGAACAGGGCGAACAGTTGTATCATCAAGTCGGCTGCGTGGCTTGTCATCAGCCCGCTGCGGACTACGAAGTGGCGGAGATCAAACCGTCGCCGGTTGACGAGCTTCTCGAACAACTCGACGCCGACGAGCTGGCCGAACTCGGATTGGCCGCCGCCGCACGCCGCGTCGAATCGGTCCCACACGGCGACTTGCCCGCCAAGTATTCGCGACGTTCCTTGACCTTCTTTCTGCTCGACCCCGCATCCATGCGCCCCGGCGGCCGCATGCCGAGCTTGAAGCTCCAGCCCGTCGAAGCGGCCGACATCGCCGCTTATTTGCTGAAAGGGCAGGACGCATCCCCGTTTGAGGAGCCGCCGTTGGCAAACGCCGATTTGGTTGTCGCCGGCCGCAAATTATTTCGCGAATTACGCTGCGCGAATTGCCACGACACAAATGAGAAAATGGAACCGCGCCCAGCGAAGCCGTTGGCGTCACTCTCCTGGTCAACGTCACAATCCTGCTTCGGCCAGGCGCACGAGGGGCTGCCACATTATCCGCTCGATGAAGAACCAATTGCCGCCGTAAAAGCAGCGGCCACGGCACTGGAGGCGTCGACCGATCAATCGCCGCCGGACGAACTGCATTTCCGCATGTTGCAATCGAATTGTTATGCCTGCCACGAACGGGATAAGCAGGGTGGCGTCGGCCGATTCCGCAAGCCTTATTTTGAAACGGTCGGACACGTCGATCTGGGAGACGAGGGGCGACTCCCGCCGCCGCTGACGGGAGTCGGCCGCAAGCTTCAGCCGGGCTGGCTCAAAAAAGTCCTCGACGGAAAAGGGGACGTGCGGCCCCACATGCACATTCGCATGCCCCAATTCCCGCCCTCCGCGATGAAGGCGTTGCCAAAACTCTTGGCCCAAGCTGACAATGCAGATCCCGGATCGGCCAAGGAGGTCTTCGGCGCGTTCGGAAACTTGGCTGACGCGGGCCGGGCGTTGATGGATGTCGGGTGTGTGCAATGCCACCAATTTCGGGGCGAGACATTGCCGGGAACTGTCGGCGTCGATCTGGCAGGGATCACACAGCGCGTTGATCCGCGCTGGTTTTACGAATTCCTGATGAATCCCGGCGAATTAAAACAGCGGACTCGCATGCCCACGTTTTTCCCCGGCGGCACCAGCCAAAACAAGGAACTGCTGGACGGCGACCCTCAGCGGCAAATCGCCGCCATGTGGGCGTACCTCGACCGCTTGGACAAGCTGCCGTTGCCGGAAAAAATCACGGCTGCGCGTGCAGAAAGCTACGAGCTGATCCCCCGCGACCGCCCCGTCATTCTGCGAACGTTTATGGAACAAGCGGGCACGCACGCGATTGCGGTCGGGTTTCCGCAGAAAATCCATTTCGCGTTTGATGCGGAAACAGTCCGGCCGGCCGTGGCCTGGCGGGGAGGTTTCCTGGACGCGCTCGGAACGTGGTTCGTGCGGTTCGCCCCACCGGCTGAACCCTTAGGTGAAGCCGCGATCGAGTTCCCCCCCGGATCACCATTGGCAACTCTGAAATCCGAGTCGCAACCTTGGCCAACCGCAAAGAATGGCGACGATGGGTACCGCTTTGCGGGTTACCGTTTGGACCAAGGCGGCATCCCCACGTTTCTGTATCGCTACGGCCCGTTCGACGTTCAGGACCGCATTCACGCTAATGAGAAAAACGAACTAACGCGGCGATTGACGATCACACCTCGCGACTCCGAACAGTCCCCACCACCATTGTGGTTCCGCGCGAACGTCGGCAAGCAGTTGGAACAAAGAGGGATGTCCGCCTACCAAAATGATCAAGGCCTGACGGTGACGATGCCCGAGGAGATTGCCGCCGCCGGAAAAGTCCGCACGATGAAGGAAACGTCCGAGTGGATTGTTCCCGTGGACGCCAGCGGCAAAACGACGATCGAGGTGAATTACTCATGGTAATGCGGCTGTTAGTATTTCTGCTGCTCGCTTCGCGTGCCCTACCCGTCGATGCGGCCGAGGAGAGCGACTACTACCGTTTGATCACGATCGCCACGTCGCAGGCGCAAACCGACTCGCGCTCCAAATCATGGCGGCCCGCGCCCGACGGGTTGCCGCTGGAAGTCAGCGGGATCGCCGTGTTGGATGACCGCCGCATTGCCGTTGCCATTCGCAAAGGTGAAGTCTGGATTCTCGACGGCGTCTACGGAGATCCGCCCGAAGATGTCACTTACAAACGGTTCGCCTCCGCACTGCACGAACCGCTGGGTTTGCTGAAACTGGGCGACTCGTTGTACACCGCGCAGCGGAGCGAACTGACGCAACTGCGGGATGCCGACGGCGACGGCGTGGCGGATGAATACCTGACCGCGGCCAAAGGCTGGGGCGTGACCGGGCATTATCACGAATATGCCTACGGGCCCAAGCTCGACGGTGACGGCAACATGTGGGTCACGCTCAACATTGGCCTGGGCCTCAAGGGAGAACACTTCCAGCGGACCGTCCACGAACCGACACTCAATGTTCGCCAAGGTCGTTGGCGGGGTTGGGGGGTGAAGATCGGCAGCGACGGCGAGTTGATTCCGATGTGCGGCGGCATGCGTTCCCCCTGCGGCCTGGGCACGAATGCCGACGGGGAGATGTTCTACACCGACCAGCAAGGGAACTGGGTGGCGACCAATTCGCTGCACCACATGCGGGAAGGGTCATTTTTTCATCACCCTGAAGCGCTGGCCTCCATGAATCTCCCCGGCTCGCCGATCCGCGGGATTGAAAAAATCCCCAACGGCGTCCCCTTTCCCGAAGCGGTCCGCCGCTTGCCACAACTGAAACCGCCGGCCGTCTGGTTCCCCTACAAAAAGGCCGGACAGTCCGCCACCGACATTATGCTGGACGACAGCAACGGCCAGTTCGGTCCATTCGCAGGGCAATTCTTTGTCGGGGAATTTACGCAGGCAGCGATGAACCGCGTCTTTCTGGAAAAAGTCGACGGTGAGTACCAGGGGGCCTGTTTCCCCTTTCGCTACGGTTTCGCCTCGGCGGTGTTGCGAATGGCACAAGGCACCGACGGCAGCATGTTCGTCGGACTCACCAATCGCGGTTGGAGCAGCCTGGGTACGGCGTCCTACGGCCTGCAGCGCTTGGTTTGGACGGGAAAGACGCCGTTTGAAATCAAAGAAATGCACGCGCGTCCGGACGGTTTCGAGTTAGTATTCACCAAACCGGTCGACCTCCAGACGGCCGCCGACGTAAACTCCTACCGCATGAACAGCTACACCTATCTGTATCATTCCACATACGGCAGCGACGAGATCCAAAACGAGGACCTCAAGATCACTGAGGCCACAGTGTCGGAAGACGGTCTGCGGGTCCACCTCAAAGTCGACGGGTTGCGAGAATTGTTCGTCCATGAGCTTTCGGCGAAAGGACTCCGCAGCGCCGACGGCGAGCCGCTGCTGCATGCTGAGGCCTATTACACGCTGAATCGAATCCCGGCACGTTAACCGCCGGGCGGGCGGGATTTGGTCGCTTAAGAATTTGGCGTGGCGCGAAATTTCAACTCGGGTAAGCGGAGGATCTGCGTCTGAAATTCATCGCCGAATAATTCGATCACGCGAAATCCCGGCGGAATATCGTCGAATTCCAACTCCTCTGTTCCGGGAGCAAATTGGATCGCCGTGGCCGGAGCAGTGAAAACGGGAATTTTGCCCAGCATTCCGCTGTACTCCTGATGCACATGCCCACAGAAGATTCCGCGGACTTGGGGCGCAGAGGCCAGCACCGCCGCCAAGTCGTGGGCGTTGCGGAGCATGATTCGGTCTAACCAGGCGCTGCCCACCGAAATCGGCGGATGATGCATGAATATGAGAGACGGCTGTTCCGCGTGAACGGACAATTTCTTTGACAGCGCCACGAGTTGCTCGCGGGATAACTTCCCGGCAACCTCACCAGCGACATGCGTATCCAAACCGATTAACCGCCATCCGCCGATCTCACGTGAAAACCCGACCGGCCCCGTGTCACCTGGGACTAGCTCCGGAAATATCCGCCGCATCAGATCGGCGTCGTCGTGATTGCCGGGAATCATGACGCTCCGCGGCAACAGGTCCCGACACAGTTCGTCGGCCAACTCATACGCTGCGGCCTCACCGTGGGCAGCAATGTCGCCCGTCATGATAAACACGTCCGCGTCGGCGGACTTCTCCCGTACAAAGGCCAACACGTCGGCCAAACAGGCAGCCGTCGGCACACCGCGCAATTCTTCATCCGCAGCCTTGAGAAGATGAAAATCGGATAGCTGTATGATTTTTGTGGTCATGCCATTGTGATTCAATGTGGTCATCGGATCGCCTGTTGCATTTGTAGGCGGGTCGATCCTCGGGGACAAGGACGGTATCCCTTTCTCGTCATGCAGCAACTGAGAACGGCATGGAATCCTCACATCATATGAAGTACCCTTGAACCTCGCAGTGATGAGTACATCCTCAATGTGGCCATGAATACTAGTGCGAAATGACCGACTCCCAGTCACTTCCCATCGGCCAGGGGCCGTTGTTTCTGGATAACAATCCCGATGCTGCCCGAGAGGCGTTCGCGAAGAAATCCAAACAATTGCAGCCGAAGGTGATGTCGGTTGCCGATGCCGTTCGCACGTTCGTCAACGACGGCGACTATCTTGCCGCCGGCGGGTTCGGCGGTGATCGGATTGCCACGGCGCTTTTGCATGAAATCGTCCGCCAGAACAAACAGAGACTGGGTGTCGCCGGACATACGGCGACGCACGACTTTCAAATCCTCTGCGCCGGCAATGGGACCGGCCGCGGTCAGTTGTTCAACCGCGTCGACGCGGCCTACATCATCGGGCTGGAAGCGCGGGGACTGTCTCCCCACGCGCGGCGGGTGGTGGAAAGCGGAGAAGTTGAACTGTGCGAATGGACGAACTATACGCTCGCGCTGCGCTTCCAGGCGGCCGCCATGGGACTGCCCTATTTGCCGGCGCGGAGCATGGTCGGTTCTGACACCTTTACGCAAAGCGCCGCCCGCACGGTCGTCTGTCCGTTTACCGGAACCAAACTTGCGGCGATTCCCGCCCTGTGGCCTGACGTGGCCGTGATTCACGTGCACGAGGCGGACCGTTACGGCAACTGCCGCATCCGCGGCACGTCGGTCTCCGACTATTATCTCGCCCGAGCGGCCAAGAAGCTGATCATCAGTTGCGAGCGGCTCATCGACGAAGAAGAAATCCGTCGTGACCCGACCTTAACAAGGATTCCCTATTACTGCGTCGACGCCGTCTGCGAAGTCCGCTACGGCAGCTATCCGGCCAACATGCCGTATGAATACTTCTCCGACGAGGACCATCTGCGGCAATGGCTCACGGTGGAGAAAGACCCAGCCGGCTATCAACAGTTTCTCAACGAATACTTGTTTTCTCCTGACGATTTCAATGGGTACCTGGACCGCTGCGGCGGACTGCCCCGGCTGGAGGAGTTGCGGCGACAGGAACTGTTCCCCGCCAACTGAACGGTGTAACCCCTCTTGACGCGATTTCTCAAAACTACAAGAATCCCCACTGTTATTCCCGATCGGCTGAGACTACTTCGACGACTCAAACGCCATGGACGGCCTTTTCATCGCTTATTGCAGCATCGCCGGCATGACACTGTTGGCCGGCCTGCTCACGTTGGTCCAGACGTGGGAACATCGCCGCTACCACGCCAAGCGGCTCGCTGCCCAGGTCGATAACGACTACAAGCCGAGCGTGTTGCTGTTCGTCCCCTGCAAGGGCGTCGACCTCGACTTTGAAGAGAACCTCCGCTCGCTGTTTACGCAGGACTATCCCGATTACCGGATCTGTTTCATCGCCGAAGCGGGGGACGATCCGGCAGTTGCGATTATCGAAACGTTCCGGCGGCGTTATCCGCGCGTCGCCTGTCGCATTGAATTCGCCGGCCTGGCAACCGATTGCGGCCAAAAGGTGCACAACCTCATTGTCGCCACGCAAAACATCCCGACCGACGTCGACGTGCTGGCCTTCGCCGATTCCGATGCCTGCCCCGGCCCAATTTGGCTGACACGATTGGTCGCCCGGACGTCCAATAGCCGCACAGGCGTTGTCACGGGCTACCGCTGGTTTGTGCCGCAGCGGGCGACGTGGCCCAATTGCATCGTCGCCGCGATGAACAATCAACTCGCCGGCAATCTTGGCCTGCGGGTGTTCAATCTCGTCTGGGGCGGCTCCTGGGCCATGCGGAAAGAGGTCTTTGAGCAGCTTGATTTCCCACACGCTTGGCGAGGCAGCTTGAACGACGATTTGATTGTCACCGACAAGGTTCGCGCCGCTGGATTGAAAGTCATCTACGAACCGCATTGCCTGGCTGTCTCGCCGGTCGACTTCGATTTCCCCGCGATGCTGGAATTCACGCGGCGGCAATATTTTCAGGTCCGCATTTACACGCCCCGCTGGTGGTGGCTCGCACTGGTAGCTGCCGCGCTTGTCACTGGCCTTTACGTCGCGTCGGCGGTTTTGACAGTGACATGGATGATCTCCGGAGGCCCGTTCCTCGTTCCGCTTTCATGCGCCGCCTCTTATTATGCCGTCGCCGCAATTCGGACTCGGCTTCGCCAACAAACGATGCGGCCGTTTCTCAAGATTGATTCCAGTGAATTTCGCAAGATCTCACGGTTTGAGGTCGTGGCGACACCGCTGACCGCTCTGTTTCATTGGGTCGCGGTCGTCTCGTCCGCATTCGGACGACGGATCGTCTGGCGCGGCATCCACTATTATGTCGCCGGCCGGAACGAGACAAGAATTGAAGCGAGGCCGGTAAATGCCAAACCCGACGTCGCCGAGGCGGCATAATCGAGCGCGGGGCTATTCGCGCGCCTGGCGTGCCTCTTGTTCGCGGATAAACCGATTGATGGCGGTCGCCACGCGCATCGGGTGCTGAATGGGCAATGCGTGTGACGAATTCTCGACCCAAACCAGTTGAATATTGTCGCGCTGCGGAATATGGAGTTGATCCAGCGTAGGCCGCGCGCGGCCGCGGTCGCCGTAGATTTCAAGGACCGGCAGTGTCGTTTGTTCTAGGAATGACCTTCCGTCCCACTGTCGCCAGACCTTTCCAAACGCGGCGATTTGCTCCGGCGTCCACTTGGCCAGCACCTCTTGACGATACGCGGCTTTCTCCGCCAATTGCTCGTCGGTCAGCGTGGCTTTCATGTCGTGATGAAAGGCGTCGCGCGCCGCATCGGAATTCGTCCATCCTTCCAACGAAATCACCCCACGGAGCCGCTGCGGCGCACGGCGCCCGACTTCCAACGAGATCATGCCCCCCAGACTATGCCCGCCGATGTAGAACGTGGCCAACTTCAGTTTGTCCGCCACCTGCAACGCGTCGCCGGCGCATTGCTCGATCGATCCGTTTTCCGGCGGCGGCCAACTCTTCCCCAAGCCACGGTTTTCCAATATCAACAAATTCAAATCTTTGTCGAGATGCGGAATCATCTTGGCATAGACGCGGCTGTCGGAGAATGTGCCCGGGATCAGCAGCAGCGTCGGCCCGTCACCGGGACGATGGGCGCAGCAGAGTCGCCCGCCCTCGACGTCGACCATTCGATCTTTGAACCCGGCCAGCCGTTCACCCTCGGCGGACACCGCTGTCGGAATGAGCAGGACCAGCCACAGCACCAAGCCCGATCGAATTCTCGCCATCCGCCGCTCCACAAGACAAACGTGTCCAACCTGCAATGGTCAGGCGATGATCTTATGCACGACTTCGCCATGCACGTCGGTGAGCCGGAAATCCCGGCCGCCGTAACGATAGGTCAGCTTCTCGTGGTCCAGGCCTAATAGGTGCAACATGGTCGCGTGCAAATCGTGGATATGGACTTTGTCTTCCACGGCAAAGTAACCATAGTCATCAGTCGCTCCGTACCGCATGCCCCCTTTGACGCCGCCGCCGGCCAGCCACATCGTGTAGCCCTGAGGGTTGTGGTCGCGGCCGTCGCGATCGCCCTGCGAAACCGGCGTACGCCCGAATTCGCCGCCCCACAGAACCAACGTATCCTCCAGCAGGCCCAGCCGCTTCATATCGGTCAGGAATCCAGCGATCGGTTTGTCGACTTCCAGCGCGTTTTGTTGATGTCCCTTACGCAGGTTGCCGTGTTGGTCCCATTTATAGCTGTGCGAGACCTGCACAAACCGCACACCCCGCTCGGCAAACCGGCGGGCCATCAAGCATTGCCGGCCGAAATCCTCAGTGGTTTTGTCGTCGATGCCGTACAGTTTCAAGGTCTCTTCGGACTCCGAGGAGATGTCCTGCAGTTCCGGCGCCGCGGCCTGCATGCGAAACGCCAATTCGAATGCATTGATGCGGCCTTCGAGCCCCGCGTCAGGGCCGGTCTCTTCCAGGCGATGCCGATTCATCTGCTGCAGAAAATCCAACTCGCGGCGCTGCAAGTCGCGGGGAGTTTTTCCCGTGATGTAGGGAATTCTTGCGTCTTTCGACTGCGTGCCAGCGTTGCCCATGGGCGTTCCCTGATAGGCGGCCGGCAGAAAGGCCGAACTCCAGTTGTTCATTCCCCCATGTGATAATGAAGGACAAACGGTGATAAATCCGGGCAAATCCTGATTTTCGGTCCCCAAGCCGTACGTGATCCACGATCCCATGCTGGGGCGAATGAACGTGTCGGTCCCGGTATGCAATTCCAACAGCGCCCCACCGTGCCGCGAGTTCGAACCGTGCATCCCGTTGATGATACATAGGTCGTCGACGTGCTTCGCTACGTGTGGAAACAGCGAACTGACCCATGCTCCCGATTCGCCGTGCTGACTGAACTCCCAGGGCGATTTGAGCAGCGTGCCGGTTTGGCTGGAGAACACTCGCGGTTTGTCAAACGGCAGCGGCTTATCGTCGTCCTCTTGCAGTTTGGGCTTGTAGTCGAACGTATCGACCTGCGATGGGCCACCGTGCATGAACAGGAAAATCACCCGCTTGGCGCGGGCGGGAAAGTGCGGCTCGCGGACCGCCAAGGGATTTGCCGACCGATCATCGGCGCGGGCGTTCCCGTCGCTGCCGGCCAACAGGTCCGCCAGCGCCAGCATCCCGAATCCGGCCGCCGACTGCTTGAGCAGATCGCGGCGATTGAGCACCGGGGTAAATCGGTTACAACATCCAGCCATCGAAAATCCCTCAATCCACGTAGACAAAGTCACTCGACGAGAACAACACGCGACAAAGCCCCTGCCATGATTGACGCTCGCGCTCCACCGCAGCGGGAACCCGTTCTTCCAACGCCGAGCGGTAATCTGACAAAAACGCCAACGTCTGCGCCGCTTCCGTGTCATTCGGCCCGCGTCCCAGAATTTGCCGATAAGTCCATTCCAACCGCGCCGCGTCATCGGCGTCGCCTTGGCTCATGATTTTTTCGGCTAGGGCGGATGATTGCTGCGCCATAAAATCACTGTTCAGCAAGAACAGCGCTTGCGGAGCCACCGTGGTCGTCGCGCGGTCTCCGTTGGACGAACTGGGGTCAGGGAAATCAAATGCCTGAAACATTTCAAACAGCCCGCTGCGAATCACCGGCAAATAGATCGACCGCCGCGTCGATTGATACGGCAAGGAATCGGCGTCAGTCGTACTCGCTACGTACGCATGATTTTTGGTGGGCAGCAACGTTCCCCCCATCGTTTCGTCCATCGTCCCGGCGATGCTGAGCCCCGCGTCGCGGAGCTCTTCAGACGACA
>CALFYU010000284.1 GCA_937952455.1 uncultured Planctomycetaceae bacterium | reverse complement strand
GCGCGATCTTTGCAGCCAGCTCATCTGGATGGAAGGGGGGCGCATCCGCGCTCAAGGCGAGCCGGATACGGTCTTTGAAGAATATGAAGCGGAGGTGCTCCGCCGCGGTCATCACCGGCCCGGAGGAATTGTCAATCAGACAAAACCCAAACTAGCTGCCTGACGTCTACTGCTAAAGAAAACATTACCATGCGATTAGATTTTTTGATTCCGGGGTTCAGCAAGTGCGGCACAACGTCGCTGTGTGCGTTTCTGTCGAATCATCCCGAGATCTACATCCCTCCGATGAAGGAGCCGAACTTTTTCGCGCATCACTTCTGCAAGGGCTGGGAGTGGTACGAGTCGCTGTTTGAGTCGGCGGATCGCGATAAACTCTGGGGAGACGGAAGCACGTGCTACTCGGCGGCAGAATTTGAATACCAAGCCTATCAGCGCGCTTTCGACCGGTTTCCAGATTTGAAAGTGATCCTAATTGCCCGCGACCCCATCGCTCGTTTGGAGTCAAGTTTTCGCTACATGCACCACGTCGGCCACGAATGGGGGGTTTCGGCTGCCGACACGATCGGAGAAACGCTAAAACTCCTGCCGAACATGATCCGCGACACCTTGTATTGGCAACGTCTCTCCTGCCTGCGGGGCTTCGTTCCTGATCACCGCATTCACCTGATGTTTCTGGAAGACTTCAATTCCAACACGGCCGAAGAGTTGGCCCGTTGCTGCCGCTTTTTGGGAGTCTCGGACACGTTTGCCTTTGACGGCCTGGGGCGCATTTACAATTCCGGAAGCCGTACGCTCCGAGACACAGCTCAAATGCGGTGGATCCGCCAGACGCGCGTCGTCCGCACGTGTTGGAACCTGCTGTCAACGAAACATCAGAATGCGATCGGCACGAGAATCGGATTGCGCAAACGGTTTACAGAACCGGTCGTTTGGGATCGTCGCGCGTTTAACGAAATAATCGACCGCATTGTTCCCGATGCAAGGCAGTTCCTCAAACACGCCGGCAAGCCAATCGATTTTTGGCCCCTCCGCCCCGAAGCTCTCGAAGAGACGCCGGGCGAAACCGGACAAGCTGAACGTCCAGCGGCCGCATAGCGACCACGGTCGGGGCAACATTACACATGAGCATCCCCCCCAAACACCGCATTGATGCAGTGATCCCCACGCCCGGGCATGCGCCGCCGCCAATGCGGCGGTTTTTCATCGACTGCACCAAGACCTATTTTTTCGGCGGCAGCACGGGTATCCAGCGTGTCGTCACTGAATGCGCCGCTCACGCCGAAGCGGCCGGCCAGGACGTCGGTGTGCGCTGCGTTCCGGTGGTGTGGGCCGGCACGGGCTTTATTGAACTAGGCGGAAACCGCGTCGAAGCTCCCTTCTTGTCACGTCTCCTTTGTACGGGCTTGCGCCGCATGTTCGTGCATCTGCGACGTGTTGGGAAACAGTGGTTTCCGAGACGCGCTTCGATGAGAACCGTCGAAAAAGTCGATCCGCCAAGAACCCATACATTACCAAGCCCGAATCTCGCGACCGCCTTGGCCGCCGGCGCGATGTATTTTGTGCTGAGTTGGCTGGCACTACCGGGAAGTTGGCTGCGTTTCCGATTCCCGCGGTTTCATGCAAACGACGTTCTCATCTTGCCCGACGCCAACTGGGGAAACCTGATTCCGACTAATGTTCTGGAAGAAGTGCAACAATTCGGCACGAAGCTGGTTTGCGTGATGCACGACATTCTGCCTGTGCGAATCCCCGAAACGTTCGAGGCGGAACTCGTCGCGCGGTTTGATGCCTGGCTGAAATGGGCGTGCCGGCATGTCGACGCCATGGTCTGTGTCAGCCACTCAACGCAGACCGATCTGCAGAACTACTTTGCGGAACAGTTCCTCGCCAATCCACCCTGCCTGGGAACATTTCGCTTGGGATGTAACCCCCGGCTGGACAAAGCCGGTCCGCGGCCGCAAATTGTCCAAGAATTGGAACTGATCGGGCGCCGGCCTTGGCTGTTGTGTGTCGGAACGCTCGAACCGCGAAAAAATCATGACCTGCTGTTGGACGCCTGCGAACGGCTCTGGGACTCCGGACGGCTTTTCGGCCTGGTATTCGTCGGAAGAATCGGTTGGCGTTCCGAACGGTTGATCAACCGCATCGCGCAGCACCCCCATTTGCGACATTGGCTGCACGTCTACCACGACCTCAGTGACAGCGAACTCGATCTGGCCTATGAAGGAGCCACCGGCGTCGTGATGCCGTCCTTAGCAGAAGGCTTGGGGCTGCCTGTCATCGAAGCCTTGATGCACAACAAACCCGTGATCGCCAGCGACATCCCGCCTCACAGAGAGACGGGACAAGACCATTGTCTGTTCTTCGCTCCAGACGACGAGACGGAATTGTGTGACTGCATTTCAAAACTGCTTGACGGTCAACACCAACGGCCTATCCTGGCCAACGAAGACATGCGGCTCCCCGATTGGAACACGAGTGTGCGCGAATTGCTGCAAGAAGTGGATCGACTCTTGCCGCATGAGCATGATCGAACAGTTCCTAATCACGTGCTGACAACAAAGTTTGGCAAACACCGCGATCGAAACATTGCCAGGGGACCGAAGGAGGTATCATCCGCTCACACTCCGTGCCTTCAGCCTTCTGGCGGCAAGCCTGAGCGACCAAATCAAAAGGTCGCGTGATTACTTACAACGAGGTATGAACACCATGAAGGTCGCACTTGTACACGATTGGCTGACGGGCATGCGCGGCGGCGAGAAATGTCTCGAGGTCGCTTGCCGCCGCTTCCCAGAGGCCGATCTCTATACGTTGTTGCACCGCAAGAATTCCACGTCACCGGCCATCGAACGCATGGAGATCCGCACAAGCTTCCTGCAGAGCGTTCCTGCAATTGCACGCTTCTATCGATACTTCTTACCGGTGATACCCGCTGTCATCGAACGGTTTCGCATTGATAGTGACGTGGATTTCGTTTTGAGTTTTAGCTCCTGCGTTGCCAAGGGCGTTCGCCCGCCCGCGGGTGTCCCTCATTTTTGCTATTGCTTCTCCCCCATGCGCTATGCCTGGCATATGAAGGATGCCTATTTCCCGACCGACACTTCTACGGCGGGACTGAAGCGGCTTGCACAAGGCGCGGCCGGCGCCGCCCGGGAACGCCTGCTGACGCGCATCCGCGACTGGGACCGCCTGAGCGCTGACCGCGTGACGCATTTCATTGCCAACAGTCATACCGTGGCGCAGCGGATTCAGGACTGTTACGGCCGGGAAAGCCGCGTGATCCATTCGCCGGTGGATACCGAGTTCTATACACCCGGCGATGTCCAACGCGAAGACTACTACCTGTATGTTTCCGCGTTGGTACCTTACAAACGGGTCGACCTGGCGATCGAGGCGTGTCGAAAACTCGGACGAAAACTTGTCGTCATTGGCAGCGGACAAATGTTGCGGTCAATCGCACCGTTGTCCTCGCCGGACCTGCAAGTCCTCGGATGGCGGTCCAACGAAGAGATCCGTTGGCATCTGCGGCGGTGCCGCGCGCTGCTGTTTCCCGGCTTGGAAGATTTCGGCATCGTCCCGCTCGAAGCTCAAGCGTGCGGTGCCCCTGTTCTCGCCTATGGACGAGGCGGCGCCACAGAAACCATTCTGCCCGCAGAGAATAATCAACCGGGAACGGGCCTGTTTTTTTATGAACAGACCACTAACCGGTTGTGCGAAACCATCCTCGAGTTCGAGTCCAACCCGCAGCGGATTTCACCCGCCCTCGCGCGGCAGCAGGCCGTCAAATTCTCCGTCGAAAACTTCCAGCACAATCTGTTCTCCTACATCGATTCCGTCGTTCAGCAGCAGACTCCCGGAATCATCGGGGGCGAAGAGCACTGGACACGCGACGTCAACGAACCCGAACTGCGCCGCGCCGCATAAGGCGTGCCGCTGAACAATCAATCCGCACCCGGCACGATTGTTCAGCCCAAAGCCCCTCAACAAGTCGCCGCAACAGCAGGCGATCGGTCCGACCGTCTCGCTACGCACCGCTGGCCAAGCCCATACCTAGCATGCGCCCCGTCATCCGAGCCAAGCGGACTCCCACGACGCAGCCCCTCGAGCCGGTTCCGAGCGTGCTCATCGCACATGACAACGGCGCGCGAGATCGAAAACAAAACGAGCCTCTGGACCGACAATTAACAAATTCCATCTCACAGAAAGTCGTTAATCACTTCCATTTCGGAAAAGATTAGATGGCCCAGAGGCTCGCTATACGCAACATAATAATACGCCGAGTCATAGTGAAACGCAACCACTTCATCCGGCGGATCAACGTCCGGATCGCTGCCCGGCTCGTAATACCGCAGTTCATCGAGGAACCCGAAGTCGCTGTAGACCGATTCGGTGAAGCGTCTTTGGATACAGATGTACGCACTTTATTCAACACCGCAACACAACACTCATTGACATTATTGCCATCCATTCCGAAAAGACAAATATGACAAATATACACCAAGGGCGATAAAGTACAATATTGCAACCCCCATAGCCCAACGTTGCAACATCGCAATCTTTCTAGATCGCGTCTGCCTCGCGGACGCGTGAATCGCTAACTCGAACATTATGCAGAGAAGCAAGGCTATTATCTCCCATCGGCACAGCAATACCAGTAAATCCATAACCCTTGGCCTTGCACTACAATAGTCTAACAAACAATGGGGTTGATCGTTCCTATCAACATACCTATGCGAATATTATTGGATTCACCGAATCGCAACACTCAGCACGACGTGTACATTTATCATAATACCGCTTACGAAGTATTATTCGCGAGTTGATGTCAGCGAGTTCATTCCTCGATGTGCAAGGTGCCGTAGTGATCAAGTCTACTCATAAATATGCGAAAATACTCTCTCGCACCGCCCCAGTCTCGACCGTTGGCCGCTCTTACTGTTCGAGTGAGCATCTTCAGGTCTTCCGCCGCAGATTCACTCCCCAGAAACACGTTGGTCAAGGTTTTCCATTCGGAAGTCTCCCACGTAACGTTGGCACCTTGCGGAATTCCTGTGAACCATGAAAAACCTTGCATCAAGAATGGAACCTTGCTCATCCAAGTTGCGACAACATCATTCAGTAGAGCATCCATTTTGTTGACAGTCGCCACTAAGTCTAATACATGCCGCAGCAAAATTGCGCCGTTGATTGCACCACCAAGCTGAGCGTATGCAAACCTCGGTGACATTGCATCGAGGATGTGCTGTTTTTGACGGAGCGTTTCCTGAATAATCTCTTCCACGCGCGGGGCTACAGCGTCACGAACGAGCGGCGTTGACAACATGAATGCGCCCCGAAGCCGTTCCAATTCTTCGATAAACGGATTCACGACGGTTTCTATTCCCACGTTAAGAAAGTGATTAATCACTCCGGTGCCACCAACCCTACCAAGGATTGTGCCCAGAGCTTGGAGCATGGTTATTTCTTCCCCTGCAGCAAGCGCGATCAGACTTGAGGAAGGAGTTATGAACCTCAACCCAAGTGGAATAATCGCTGGCGCGAAAACAACTATCGCCGCTCCGGCTGCGGCTCCCGCCAGCGAACCCAAGATTACATTCTGATCAGTTGCGTGGGCAACGAGCCCACCAATAGTTGCGCCAACACCTATTCCTATCACTACAGAAGTTAGACTGACCTGCCCACTAGGATCAATTCCATTAACTGGATCGCCATGCGTGTACAAATACTTATGCAGCGACTGCGGGTCACGCAAATTGCCAGAGAACTGGTCGAGCCGATTGAACCGGCCGACATTGGGATCATACCACCTGGCTCGCAGATTTTGCATCCCAATCCGGCTGTCGAACCACTCCCCGCTGTACAGAATCGCCGTCAGGGCCTGCGCTTCGTCGAAACCGATGGCTAAGCCGTACGCCGTATAGGCATAGTGTTGGATAAACTCCGCCGTCGCGTCCAACAGTGCTCGCGTTGAACCGTGCCCGTCATACAGGAACGTCAGCGGCGAACCCGCTTGTGGATCGCCCGGCGTGAACGACGTCTGATCAATCACGTCGTGGCCCAGCGTAAACAGCTTGGCAGCCGTGACCGCTTGGGTGCTTGCGTCGCGCGTGATTTCTTCAATCACCTGCGCGTACCCGGTGGCGTTCATCTCGTCCACGAGATAGCTCGTTTCGGTCTCGGACGTCACGACGAGCGCCGCCGCCGGGTTTTGGTCCGTCTCGTCTTCGACTTTTTGCGTCGAACCGACACGCATCCCCATGTCGTTGTAGGCGTAAGTCGTCGTCTCCTTCTTCACGACGTCACCGTTG
>CALFYU010000283.1 GCA_937952455.1 uncultured Planctomycetaceae bacterium | reverse complement strand
TGGAGATGCCGGCCGGGAAACAATTTAACTTTGCCCGCAGCGCTTGCGCGCAATGGCTTGTCGAGGCCGACGGCACTCTGTTGTTGCCGTTTTATTTCGGTCCGGACGATTCCACCCCCTGGTCGGTGACGGTAGTCCGCTGCCGATTGCAGGACAATCAGTTGAAATACGTCGAGCACGGCACTGAGTTTCATCTCGACGTCGAGCGGGGGCTTGTGGAGCCATCGATAGTACGATTCCAAAACCGTTATTACCTCACGATCCGCAATGACAACAAAGGCTACGTCACGTCCGGCGAAGACGGCCTGCACTTTGCGCCGATGAAGCCCTGGACGTTTGACGACAACGGCGAATTGGGGAGTTACAACACGCAACAGCATTGGCTGGCACATAGCGACGGTCTCTTTTTGGTCTATACCCGCCGGGGCGCGGATAACGATCAGATTTTCCGGCATCGTGCGCCGCTGTTCATGGCGCAGGTGGATCCTCGCACACTGCAAGTGCTCCGCGACAGCGAGAAAATTCTGGTCCCCGAACGCGGGGCCACGCTGGGTAATTTTGGCGCATCGGCGATCACCGCCGACGAGTCGTGGGTGACCGTCGCGGAAGGGATCTTCGGCGCAGCACAAAAAACGGCCCCCCAACGAGGAGCCACCGGAGCCGTATTCGTAGCGCGGGTCATCTGGTCGCGTCCGAATCGGTTCGTGCAGCAGTAAAGTGATTCGCAGGCGGACTTTGGCTAGTCGTTCGCCAGCATGTGGCAGTATGATAGGTGCAGCGTCATAATCCGGCGGCAGCGGCCCCACGTAGCGATCAATAAACGACAACTTCGAAAGTGGCCTCATGGTCAATCCGAGCTATCGTCATGGAATGATCTCGCGCCGAGAATTATTGCGGGCCGGAGTCTTGTCTTTCGGCGGGTTGACGCTCAGTCGGATGCTCCGTGCCGAATCGCTCAGCAGCGTAAGCCCTCGCGCCAAGCATTGCATCTTTGTGTTCCTCAACGGCGGGCAGGCGCAGTTGGATACGTTCGACATGAAGCCGCATGCCCCCGACGGAATCCGCGGCCCCTACCAGCCGATCGCCACCCGCGTGCCGGGAATCGATATCTGTGAAAAGCTTCCGCTGCTGGCACAATTGACCGACCGATACGCGATCATCCGCTCGGCCCACCACCATCTCACGGCGCACAATCCCGGCGCCGCATATGCGTTAAGCGGGCATTCTCCGGGGACCGACCAGGACATCGCGCCCAAGGTGACAAACCACCCCAGCATGGGTTCGGTCGTCAAAAAGGTCTTGCCGGCGACGTCCGCGATGCCGCCGTTTGTACTCACGCCGCGGTTGTTGTTCGATATGGGTTTCCCTACGCCCAGCGCCGGGGGTGGATGGCTGGGGAACGCTTACGACCCATTTCCCGTGGCGCGCAACCGCATGATGGCCCGTGCCCCGCAATGGGAAGGGAAGCTGCCGATCCCCGAAGGACTGTCGCTCCCGGCTGATGTCGATCAACGGCGGCTGCATGCCCGGCAAAGTCTCCGTCAAAGTTTCGACCAAGGATTCGCACAGGCCAAGTCCGATGCCGCGCCGGCAAATCTGGATGTGTATCAACAGCGGGCGCTCGACTTGATTCTTTCTACCGAATCGCAGGCCGCGTTCGATTTGTCGCTGGAATCGGATCAAACGCATGAACAGTACGGCCGTAGCGAAATGGGGCAGGTCTTATTGCTGTCGCGGCGGCTGATCGAAGCGGGGGTTCGCTTTGTGACGGCCAACGCCGTATCCAACCCTCCCAACACAAAACTCTCGCCCTTTCAAATCTGGGATACCCACTTCGATCATTTCCGGCTGTATAACGAAAACCTGCTGCCGGAGTTCGATCAAGCCCTTTCGGCATTGATCTCCGATCTCCACGAGCGGGGACTTCTCGACGAGACGTTGCTGCTGGTCGGCGGCGAATTTGGCCGGACGCCCAAAATCAACGGCAACCAGGACGGCGGCCGCGATCATTGGCCCAACGCTTACAGCGTTTTGATGGCCGGGGGCGGAATTCGTGGCGGACAAGTCTTCGGAGCCTCCGACGAACACGCCGCCGAAGTCAAAGATCATCCCGTGCTGCCGGACGACCTGGCGGCCACGATCTTCCAGGCGCTGGGTATTCCACACGACATGCTGCTTAAGGATCACGGCGGTCGCCCGCATCGCATCAGCGATGGCCAGCCGATTGAGCAATTGTTCATTTAAAAAGGTAGGGTCGGCATAGCGGACCCAACGCTCAGCATTTGTCTTGCTGTTGAATTCCTCCGCGGGCGGTGGGTACGATAACGGTGGAGAGTTCATCCACCGAGGAACACGCCATGATCAAATTGAACCGCATCTTGCTGCCGACCGACTTTAGTGATTATTCCGAAGAGGCGATGACGTATGCCTGCGCGTTCGTCGAACAATTCGGCGCCGAATTGCATGTCCTGCACGTCCTGCAGGATCTGGTCGCCGTCGTGCCCGAGCCGGGCGTGGCCTTTCCGCCACCGGGGGATTACATGGGAGAACTGCAGGCGAGCGCCGAAAAGGCCTTGCTCCAAATTCCCGCACCCGATTGGTCGGCCAACCACACCGTGGTCCGTGCGACGCGGCAAGGTCCGCCGTTTTTGGAGATCGTGCGGTATGCCAAGGAATTTGAGATTGACTTGATTGTCATTGGCACCCACGGCCGCGGCGGTTTGGCGCACGTGCTGTTGGGCAGCGTGGCGGAAAAAGTCGTCCGCAAAGCCCCGTGTCCCGTTCTGACGGTGCGGCCGGGTGAGCACGAGTTCGTCATGCCATAACCGCTCCCTAAAATCGGGTGCCACTTGGCGGCTTGTCCGCCCGTGCCGACGGCGGGGCGAGATATCACCGCTGGACAATCCGGCGGTGGCAGCGAAAGAATCAGTTCGCCTCGCCGCCCGTCGCATCGACACGCGTTTTGCAATTCGGGCAGGCCGTCTCTTGGGGCAAGAGTTGCTTGCCACAGATGCGACACATCCGCGCTTTGGGATTTTTTTGATTCTCCTGCCAGGCATCCAGATAGTCCCGGACGACCACGTGGCACCGCCGACAGGCTGATTCGTAGGGCAGGATACTACGGCAGCAGGCCGGGCATTTCCCCGCCTCCACCGCTTGATGTGGATCGCGCCGCCAGGACGTCAACTCGTCAAACGTTGCCTTGCAATGCGTGCACCAACTCTCGTGTGGTAAAAACTTGGTACCGCAGACGGGGCAAATTCGCGACGCGGCAACCGGGGCGCTTTCGGGGAGGATAGACACCGACTTGCCGCAGTTCGCGCAGACCGTCGAACCTGATTTCCACCCGTCCGGGATATGGATGCGGTGTCCGCATTTACATTCCACGTCAATCGACACCGTCGCCCCCCGTGCGAATGCTCAAACGGTTCGCACCGTCTATTTGCCCAACTTGACTTGTCCAATCGCGACGACCTTCGCTTCCGGGCTTCCGCTGCGTCGCGCCAAACGCACGGCCAATCGCGAGGTCGCCGATGATCCGAACAACCAAAACTCATCGATTTGTTCCTGGCTGGCGATCCGGAGAATCTTCACCGGCTCTCCCATCGTTTTGCGAAGTTGTGTCGCCGTCATGTTGCGAACCGGGCGGCCTTCACGCATGGCCCGTGCGATTTCCGATTCGTCGTTCCGATCGCGGTCCCGTTCGGAAACCCACCGGCCGTCCATCAAGTAATAACCAAGCCGCTGCAGCCGCGATTCGATTCGTTCGTTGCCGGGAGTCCGCTCCGCCGCCGTAATCAACAACTCCGCCGCCCGTTCGGTGCGATTGAGCATCGCAACGTATTCGTCCGCCAAATTGAGCAGCCCTTCGATGTCCTGCTCGTCCAGCCGATTTCGACGCTGTTCCAGCCAAGCCTCGACCACTTCGCGTCCTTTGTTCGGCTGTTGTTGATTTTCATACTGCTTCTGCAGATTCAGAATCTCCGTGCGCGACAACGTTGCCACCTGATCCGTCCGCATCTGCAGCGACTTGGCGCGATATTCCTTGGCCAAATCTTGAAACTCGGGGATCTCGCGATCGATCAAATCGGCGATCTGAAAGCCGTTCTCGAAATTCTCATCGAGTTGGTCCTGCAGCCGCGCCAAAATCAAATCGGTCATCAACATGCGGTGCAGCATTTTCCGTTGATTCGCCGCTGCCGATTCATACGTCTTGAGCGGTTCCTTCTCGTAGCTTTTCCGCAATTTGGGTTGCGGTTGTGGCAACGGGGTCTCGCTACCGGGCAGGTCAGTCGCCGCCGACGAAATCGCCGCTTCCAAGTCCTTCGCCGTCTTGGCCCGGTCACGCATCCACACGAACGCCTCGAACACTAAATCTTCCTCGACCGAGCTCGGCAAACCATATTTCTCTGCTTTGCCGGCCAGCGCTTGCAAATGCTGTGCATCGCGGTCCCCGGTGGCCCTTTCGATGGAAATCGCCTGTTCATAGGCCTGCCGCGCCCGCGCAGACATCTCGGCGTCTTCGTAAAACGTTGCCAGACCGGCCGCCCAATCCCCCAATTCGTACCAGCCGTCCAGGGACGTCTCTCTCAAGGCCCGTTTTCGCCGCTGGAATTCCTCAGTATCGCTGGGCAGCGGGGTCACGGCGCTGATGTAGACCACGAAACGTTGTCCCTCGCGCGTGACGCGGCCGTCGATCTGCAGGTTCACTTCGTCCTTCGACAGCTCCGCCAACACCCGCCTGGATTTGAATCGCACGTCGCAGCGCGCCAAACCGATTTCCCGCTTGCTGAACAATGTTTTACGACCGATCACCCGCACGTCGAGCCCGACGAATTTTTTGTACACCTGATTGAATTGTTCGACCGTAAATGACCGCAGCGGGGCCGCCTGGGCGAAGTGCGCCGTGAAGCACAACCAACAGGCAGCGGCTGCACCGGTCATTATCGTGCGGCGGATCGTCATTCCGAGACTCCCAGCATGTCGGCTTGTTGTCGTAGCGTCTCGATTGCCTCGTCATCCAGCGGAAAACCAGTCAATTCGTACGTCCGCGGATTGGCCCAGAAGAAAATGGTGTCGGCCGCGAGGCGCAACTCCCAAGTCTTCTCCGCATCGCCGGTCGCCTCGCAGGACGCCAATCGACCGCCGAAGATCACCCGTTGTTGCTGGCCTTCGCCCACCCGCTCGGCAATCGCGGTGCCATCGACTACGATCACGGCTGCATTCTTTTCTAGCAGTACCGGAACGTCGATGCGGACCGCCACGTCCGGACCATCATTGCTGACGACCGTATCGAGGATGATCCACTTGTCGCGATACGTCAAATCAAAATTGTCCTCCCACGACGTGATCGAGGACTCGTTGCCCGAAGCGACCGCCGCGGAGATCATATCGGGAACCGAGTCGGGAATCAGATCCGTGGCCGCGTGGACTTCGAGGAACAATTGATGCAACTGCCGCGACTGCGGATCGTCGCTGCCGAGTGTTTGCAGCGCCTTTTCGACTTTCGTGAAGTGTTCGTTCGCCGCCGCCAAATCTCCGTCGTCGAGTGCCTGCTGCCCCAACTTGCCTGATTGCGTTCGCACCACCTCGGCGTTGGCGACGTTCCGCGAATGCACAACCGCATAGCCGGTCAGCAACAGTGCCGCCACGATCCCTGCGACAATCAGGCGAAACGGCGTGAAGAAATTAGATCGGCGGACCCGCAAGTCGCGAATCCCGCGTACGTCGTCGATCTCAACCTCGATCGCGTCCGCCACCGCGTCTTGGTGACCGGCACGGTCGGCCGAACTTGATCGCCTCTTTTGGGCGCTGCGCTTTGATTTTCGTTCATTCGGCGAACTGCGAACTTGCGTTTCTTTGGGAAGCGAAATCGCATCCGCCGGACCGGGGGGCAGCTCATCACTTGACTTAGGCGGCCGCTCGTCGATGACTTCGACTTCCTGCCCAGTTTCTAATTTCGGTCGATAGCGCACCTCCGGCTCGGGATAGACGCTTTCGGGAAGCACGAACATCTCATGATTGCAAGCTGGGCACCGTACCCGCTGTTCGCGCTCCAAGCGGACGCCGCTTACGGCCTCACCGCACACGCAGACCAGCCGAAACGGCTCGGGCGGTTCCGGTTCGGGCGCTTTGAAGGCGGCTTTGGCCTTGGTGAGCCATTTGGGCATGAGGCAACTCGAGTCGCATCGAGGTGAAGAAAAAAAAACTCCGCACCGACCCGGGGAATGGCCCCGCTCCTTCTGGCAGAGGCCCGGAACCAAATTCCCCCTCTGGGAGAGGGCCGGAACCCCATTCTGGCTCGGGGGGAG
>CALFYU010000282.1 GCA_937952455.1 uncultured Planctomycetaceae bacterium | reverse complement strand
GAAGCCGAGTGTCCGTGGCTGGCGCCTTCCTTACGCGAACGAGTGGCTCTAGCACCAGCCAGCCCAGGCCAAAGATGCAGCCCAGCGCGATGGCAACCATCAACAGGCCGAACAGACATTCCATCGCGTGGCGCGGATCATCGCCGCAGTGCCGCCTCTGCGGTGGTACATGCGACGCCGTGCCCAACGCGGTTACGCCACGACCGTTTTGAGCCAAACGGGAAACGTGTTTTCCCGGGCGAAACTGCCGCGCAAACGCGGCATCGTTCAGTCGGGCGGACTGACGTTGGAAGCGGTGGACGGCGCGCCGCCGGTCAATCCCTTTACCCCGGTGTCATTCGCCACGATTTGGTATGCCAAACGACTGACGATCACGATGAGTTTTGAGCCGTCATGTTTTACCCAACACCAGGCGGACGCCTTATTGGCGGCCTACGTTCACAGAATTCAATCCTCGATCGCGGCGACACCCAACGCTGAAGTCGCGGCGATCGCCGCCGATGCCGCGTAACGGTCGACGGCCGGACGCAATTTCCTACGCACGTTTCACTCATCCTTTTACTCAGTCGGACAGACAGCGATGTTTGCGATTGCACTGAAGATGCTCACGCGAAATCGCGGGAAATACCTGGCGATCATCGCCGGTGTTGCCTTTGCGTCGCTGCTGATCTCGCTGCAATGTTCGATCTTCTGCGGTCTGATGCGGCTGACATCCAGTCAAATTCGCGACATCAAGGACGCGCAGATCTGGGTGATGGATCCGAATATCCAATTCGTGGCCGATTTCCGTCCGCTCTCGGCCAATGCGGTCTATCAGGTCCAAGGCGTCAAGGGAGTCGAATGGGCCGTCCCGTTCTACAAATGGATTACCCAAGCGCACATGCGCACCGGTACAGTTCAGGACGTGATTCTGCTCGGCTTTGACGACGCGACCCTGGTTGGTTCTCCGCGCGAGATGATCCTCGGCAGCGTCGACGATCTGCGGCGTCCCGACGCGGTTGTTGTGGACGAGGTCGGATTCGAAATCCTTTGGCCGGGCGAGCAAGTGGCGGTGGGCAAGGTGTTTGAACTCAACGAACGCCGTGCCGAAGTGGTCGGCATCTGCCGGGCCTCCAAGACCTTCCGCACGCTGCCGATTGTCTACACACGCTACAGCCAGGCGACGGCCTACGTGCCGCCGCAGCGAAAGTTGACGTCGTATGTTCTCGCCGACGTTGAAAACGGCGCTGATCCCACGGAGGTCTGTCGGCGGATTCAATCGCAAACCGGCCTGTTGGCCCTGACGAAGGAACAGTTCACTTGGAAGACGATGATGTTCTACGTGAACAACACGGGCATCGTCGCCAACTTCGGAATCACCGTGCTGTTGGGCGCGGTCATCGGCTGTGCGGTGACGGCACATACGTTCTACTCATTCACGCTGAACAACCTGCCGCAATTTGGGACGCTCAAAGCGATGGGCGTTCGCAATGGGCGGCTGTTGAGCATGATCTTTTCACAGGGGCTGCTGGCCGGGACGGTCGGTTTTGGAATCGGCCTGGGGCAGGCCACGTTCCTCTGCGAATGGATCAACCGCAAGTCGCACCTGATTTCTTACACACCTTGGCAAGTCCTCGTGGGAACCGCCATTGCGGTATTCACGATGGTTCTGGCCGCTAGTTTGCTCAGCGCCCAGCGGGTTTTGCGGTTAGAGCCCGCATTGGTCTTTCACGATTAACTGCGACCGCTTCCATAACTTTCTCGCAACGGCTGAATTCGAAAACCAAACTCAGGAAATACGTATGATCTCCCCGCGAACACAACCGCTGGTCACCTGTCGCCGCGTCACGCGCCAGTACGGAACGGGTGAACGGGCCACCGTCGCTCTCCGCGGCGCGGACCTCGACATCCATCCGGGCGAATTGACGCTGCTGGTTGGCCCCAGCGGTTGCGGCAAAACGACCTTGATCTCCATCATCGCGGGAATTCTGAAACCGACCAGCGGCGACGTTGAAGTCGCCGAGGAAAACCTGGTCACATTGCCCGAACGTTCAAAGGCCCTGTTCCGTGCAAAAAACGTGGGCATCGTCTTTCAACATTTTCATCTGATTCCGACGTTAACGGCGGCGGAGAACGTGGCCGTTCCGCTGATCATCAATCGCTGTTCGCAGCGGGAAGCCGTCGCGCGGGCGCGTGATCTGTTGGACGAGGTCGGACTGGGAAATCGCGGCGGCGCATTTCCCGGCGAACTATCCGGCGGGCAACAGCAACGGCTGTCGATTGCCCGGGCGATCATCCATGAGCCGCGAATCGTCGTGTGTGACGAACCGACGTCGGCCCTGGATCAGCAGACCGGCCGGCAAGTGATGCAACTCCTCCGCCGGCACGCCGTGCGGGAGAATCGCGCACTCTTGGTCGTTACGCACGACCAGCGGATCTTCGAGTTCGCCGATCGCGTCGTGCATCTAGAGGACGGGCGGATCGTGCGGGATGAACGGCTGTCATCGCAATCGTCTGCGGAGCTGAATTGAGGCGGTTACTGTCAGGTCTCGTCATTACACACCAAGGATACGAGAAATGTTTATCAAGTTTGGATTGCCGGCGGCCAGCTTCGCCATGTTGGTCATGACGATCGGGTATGTGGTTCGCTCCGCCGAACGGGACGAGTTGCAAAGCCCGCCGACTCAGCCTCCCACGTCCCCGTTCGCCGCCACGGTCGCGGCAGCCGGGATTGTGGAGGCGCAATCGGAAGATATCGAGATTGGTGCTCCCGTTTCCGGCATCGTGGCGGAAGTCTACGTCGAAGTCGGCGGGCAGGTGCGGCCGGGGGACCCGCTGTTCCGGCTCGATGATCGGCAATTGCAGTCGCTGGCAGAGTCGCGACGGGCGGAGTTGGCCTGTGCGCAAGCCGAATACGAACATTTGATCGCTGGTGCCCGCAACGAAGAAATCTCCGTCGCTGAGTCGAACCTGGCGCGGGCGACCGCTCAATGGGGGCGTCATCGCGACCAGATGACCCGGATCGAGAAACTGTACAAAGAACACGCCGTGACCGAACAGTCATTCGTGGAGGCCGGTAAAGAGACGGAAATCGCCGCGGCCGAAGTCACAGCCGCATCGGCCAAGCTGGACTTACTGCGCAACGGGGCTTCCGAGACGGAAAAGAAGGTGGCGGCCGCCGACGTGCGACGTGCCGAAGCGAGGCTTAATGAAACCTTGGCCGACTTAGAACGGCTGACCGTGCGGGCTTGTGAACCGGCCACTGTATTGCAGGTGAATCTACATGCGGGGGAACACGTCGGCGCACCGGCCGCCAGTCCTCTGCTGATACTGGGAAACGTCGAAACGTTACATGTGCGGGTTGACGTGGATGAATTCGAGATTCCGCGGTTCCAACGCGGAGCCGCGGCCGCCGCCGTGCTCAAGGGGCATCCGGAGAGGCGCTATCCGCTGCGTTTTGTGCGGGTTGAGAGACGCGTGGTCCCCAAACGGTCACTCACCGGTTACGGCAGCGAACGGATCGACACCCGCGTGCTGCAAGTCATCTATGCCGTCGAACCGGAGGCGGAAAACTCATTATACGTCGGGCAACAAGTCGACGTGTACATCGACGCCGAGGATCAGAACGCGCATCGGAAAACCCATCACCCGGAGCAAAACGCAGTTTACGCCAATCACTGAGATCAAAATCGTCAAGAAACGACGACGGGCTTTCCCGGTGGTCCAAGCCCGTGTCGCCAAATTATAGAGAACAGGTAGTCAAGATGCTCAATACGATTTCCCGACCGAAACGCCCGTGTCGACGCAATCTGCCGGATACCGTTCATTCCGGAAGTGCCCGGGTCGTGCCCAGCACACTTTCATGCCTGACGGCCAAACTTCCGACGGGTCGGGATTTCAGTGCCCCGCAATCGCGGTTGTTCATGTTCAGCGCGGCCAGCGAAACCGCGCTACAGGAATTGGTTGCGTCGACGTACGAATACTTCACCGCAGCCGACTTCCGCCATTTGCCGCGACACGACGTCGTATCCGCCGGACACCGCGGGTTTGTGCACCAGCGGGAACGACTGTCGGTGGTCGGCCGTAATTCCGACGATATCCGGCAAAAATTAGGGGAATATTTGTCGAATGGACAGTGCGACGCGGTCCGCCGCAGTACCGTTTCAAACACCCGGCAGTCGGTCGTATTCGTGTTTTGCGGTCAGGGCTCGCAGTGGTGGAATATGGGGCGGGAGCTTCTCGCGAGCGAGCCGATGTTTCGCGAGACGATTGCCGCCTGCGACCGGCTGTTCCGTGAGCAGGGTGCGGAATGGTCGCTAATTGATGAACTGACCCGCGACGAGGCGGAGAGCCGGG
>CALFYU010000281.1 GCA_937952455.1 uncultured Planctomycetaceae bacterium | reverse complement strand
AATGAAATACTCGATATTCGCGAAGAAGCTCTGGTGATCCGCATGCAGTCGCAGCGCCCGGGCGTGCTCGGCACGGCGGTCATCAACAACAAGGCCACCGACGTCATCGACACGCAACACTATGTCGAAATGGCCGACCCGGACTGGTTCCACAAAAAAGCCGTCGCCCCCAACGAGCGGATTCTGGTCATCGACGATTCGGTCTTCTTCCGCCAACTGGTGACGACCGCATTGGAAACCGAAGGCTATCGCGTGTCGGTCTGCAGTTCGGCGATCGACGCGGTCGAACAGATCGAAAGCGGCGAACAATTCGATTTGATCGTCTCCGACATCGAGATGCCCCAAATGGACGGCTACGAATTTGCCGAATGGTATCTCCAGCGGAAAGAGGAATTCCGAGCACCACTCATTGCCCTGACCTCGCTCAGCGGCACCAGTCTGGAGTCGCGCGCCCGGCAGGCCGGCTTTACCCGATTTTTGACCAAGCTGAATACGCAGCAGTTTCTCAGTTGTGTTGAGGAACTGTGCCATCAACGCGGACGGCAAGGAGCGATTGCATGACTCAAACCGCAACCATCAGCAATACCGCCGGCGCCAACGACCGTTTTGACGACGACCTGGACTACGTCAACCAGTTCGTGTCGTTCTTGGTCGACGGCCAACTGTTGGGCGTTCCGGTGAACTCGGTGCAGGAGGTCCTCAACCCGCAATTGATCACCCCCACCCCCAAGGCAAAGGCCGAAATCGCGGGACTTTTGAACCTGCGGGGGCAGATCGTCACGGCAGTTGATTTGCGAAAACGGCTCAATCTGCCGCCGCTGGAGGACGGTCGGCAAAGTATGAACGTGGTCGTCCACTATAACGATGAGTCCTACAGTCTGCTGGTCGATGAAGTGGGCGACGTGATCAATGTGTCCGGCGAAACTCTGCAGCCGCCCCCGCGGACACTCGACGCCCAATGGAAGAACATTACTTCTGGCGTCTACCGCTTGGAACAACAACTGTTTGTCATCGTCAATGTTTCTCAACTTTTGTACTTCTACTTCCGCGCAGGCCATCGATTCGAACCCGGCGGTTGAATCTCGATCGTCCGCCCAGAAATGGATCTATCGTGACACAGACCACGGCGAAGGTATTGGTCGTGGACGACTCAGCGGTCGTTCGCGGATTATTGGTCCGGGCGTTGGAAGCAGACCCTTATATTTCCGTGGCCGGCACCGCCATGCACGGCCTCGCCGCCATCGCGTGGCTGCGCAAAAATGAAGCCGACGTCGTCGTGCTGGACGTCGAGATGCCCGTCATGGACGGACTCACGGCGCTAAAGTCCATCCTCGAAGAGTTTCCACAGACGCAAGTGATCATGGCCAGTTCCATGACCTACGAAGGCGCAGAAACGACGATCGAGGCTCTCAAGATCGGCGCCGCTGAATGCATTGCCAAACCGGTCGCCAAATGCGCGGCCGACAGCATCTCGCAACTGACGCGCCAACTGCTGCCGTTAGTCAAAGCGTTGGCGCAACACAAGACGCCCCACGCGCGTCCGTCGGACGTCAGCAGCGCGCCTTCGCCTCCGACCGGGGCCATTCCACAAGTCGTCGTGGTCGGCTCGAGCACCGGCGGCCCCAAGGCACTTTCGGCGCTCGTTGCCGGGCTCCCGGCCGATTTTGACACGCCAATCCTCATCACACAGCATATGCCCCCGATGTTCACACCGATGCTCGCCAAACATCTGGCACAGGACGGCGGACGTCCCTGCCACGAGGCGTCGCACGGGATGCTGATCGAACGAGGTCACACCTACGTGGCCCCCGGCGGATTTCACATGGCGATCGACCACAAAAACGATCACATGCTCACGGTGCTCAACCAGGATCCCCCCGAACACTATTGCCGACCGTCGGTCAATCCCCTCTATCGCAGCGCCGCCAAATGGTACGGAGCGACGACGTTGGCGGTGATGCTCACGGGCATGGGTGAAGACGGCATCGAAGGGGCCCGCGAACTGGCCGGTTTGGGTGCCCCGATCATCGTCCAGGACAAAGCCTCATCCGTCGTCTGGGGTATGCCCGCCGCGATCGCCAACGCCGGGTTGGCGAACGAGATTCTCCCGTTGGATCAGATTCCCGCCGCCATCGAACGCATTTGCCGAAGTCCCGTTGGTGCACGGTGACAACGGGATAATGCTCGGCATTCACTGATCACCGTGGGCATCTCCGGCAGTGCCTCAACGCGCAATCACGCCCCGACGCCGGTCCGTCACGCTTCGTCGGGCGCAACGGTACCGCTGGTGAATTTTTGCGCCTCTTCCGCGTCGGGATGCCCGGTGAGCACTTCGGCCGTATATCCCCCCTTCGACTTGAAGTAGATGATCAACACCAGGTAGCAGACCAGCATGATGCACGGGAAGATGGCCACCGTCGCCAGTGTGGCCTTTTTGGATTGCAGCACGTATTTGTCGACGATCGATTGCTCTCCTTCGGGAAGCGCGGCTTTTTTATCCGGATCGACCGCCGTGTATTCGCCGAACACGCTCTCCTTTTCGGATGTGATTTGCTCATAGATCGCGGGTTGATCCTGTTTCAGGTGAGACGTGACGTTGTTCTCCTGCAGCAATCCGAAGAACGGGGCGCCCAACACGCCGACGCCGAGCATGCCCACGCCGCCGGTTGCATTTAGCGTCAACGCTCCCCCTTTGGGGAACCGCTCCGAAACCACCCCCAGCATCGTCGGCCAGAAAAACGTCTTGCCGAATCCGTAGAGTGTCGCCGCCGCCAAAATGACGACCCCGACGGCCTTGGACAGCGCCACCAAGCCCACCGCAGCGATGACGCAACTGACGGCCAACAATCCCAGCGGCGAAATCTTGTGCACGATCGGCCCGGCAAAAAACCGCAACACCATCATGATGAACGACGTATAGACCAGGACCCAAGCGGCATTCAAACCGAGCGCCGCCATCTCCGGTTCCATCAGACTCGTAATCCAACTGTCGGTCCCCAATTCTGTGGTGGCCAGCGGAATCATGATCAACAGCAGGAAAATAAACATCGGCCGCCCCAGGGCCCGCACGTACAGGCCGAACGGAACGACGACAGCCGCGACGACACCCCACTGTACCGTCGAGGGGAAATGGAACACGCTTCCTAACACCTCTTTGACAATCAGCGTGGTCACGATCAACGCACCCAGCACGCCAAACTCCTGGAGCATCTCGTGGTACCCGCTGCCGGCCGCAACACGTTCCGAAACGGGGAACTTGCACTGCAGCATCATGAACCCGTAAGTCAATACCGGCAGGAAGATCAATCCCACCTTCAACCGCCAATCGATGTCCCCCATCGCAATCGTCAATACCCCGGCCAGCACCAGCCCGCCCGGCCAACCGGCGTGCAGAATGTTGAGCCACTTCGTCTTCTCACGGGAAAACAGCGTCGCCACGACCGGGTTGATCACCGCCTCGACCACCCCGTTGCCAAGCGCGAATATCAGGTTGCCGATATACAGCATCCAATATCCGGCCGCTTTTCCGGCTTCGATTTCCGCAGTGGATGATCCCTCGGGCGCCAGAACCATCGGGGCGCAGATCACGACCACGGCATAAGCAATGTGAGCAAAGAAGGCGAACGCCATCGCCCGGCCGTAGCCAATCTTGTCCACCACCAGGCTGAATAAGATAATGCTCACACCCATCGGCCACACGCCGACGCCGGCAATCTGCCCCTTCTCCACGTCGTCCAGACCGAATTGGGTGCCCCATTCATCAATCAACACGCCCCGGACCATGAATCCGAAGGCCGTGGCGATCAACGCGATAAAACAGGCCCAAAACAAGTACTTTTCGCCGTCGCCCGATTGGGAAGCAGATGTCGCATCACTCATGAGTCTCTCCGTCTGACCGTCGCCGCCGATCACAGCGGCACCGAGGGGGCATCGGTAACAGACACGCCCGGTCTGGGCCTGCCGTCGAATATCTTAAAAGCGAGCCACCATTGAAACCGCTGCGGCAAGTGAACGCAACTCTGCCGACGCATTTTGTGGCCATGACCTTCCCTCAATAGCGAGTTTGTTGTCACAATCGAACTGCACGATTTCGAGAGATTTAAGATGAGCCGACGCCGCAAACGCGCGGTGACACATCTTCCCCTCTCACAACTAGTTGCGCCGTCGCCGCCCGACGGCGGACCGGCACATTGACCTTGCCTCCGTTGCCCGCTGCCGATACCATCCGCCGATTTCTTTGTCGCCGCCTATTAGAACCGTCATGCCCGATTGGAACTGTTGGAAAACGTGGTTGCTGATCGTGCTCGCCGTCGCGTTGGCGCTGCGCGTCGGTGCGGCTGTCGTCATACAAAATCATCTCGACGACCAACCCGGCCGCCGATTTCTGATCGAGGGGGATGCCAGCGGTTATTGGACCTTGGGAGAACAATTGGCCGACGGCAAACCTTTTGAACTCTACGATCCGCCGCGGCGCATCATGCGAACCCCCGGCTTCCCGTGGGTGCTTTCGCTCGGCATGCGCATGTTCGGCGACGACATGGTGTCCATGCGGCTGCTGCTGGCAGTGGTCGGGACCGCCGCCTGCGGTCTGGTCTTCTGGCTGGGCAAAATCTTGGCAGATCCCGTCACGGGGGTCATCGCTGCCGGCATCGCGGCCGTTTCCCCCGCGTTCGTCGGATTTACGCCGCTGATCCTCAGCGAAACCCTCTTCGCTGCCACCATGCTCATGAGCCTGATCGCCGTCGCAAAACTCGTTAGCGAACCGCATACGGGCAAACGCTATGTCTGGGCGGCGTTGGCCGGGGTCTTGGCCGGAATCGCCACACTGGTGCGGCCCAGTTGGCTGTTGGTAGCGCCGGGATGCGCATTCCTGTATTGGGCCGTCGCACAGCGGAACCGGCAAGGATTTATTCTGGCCGCCGTGATGTGCGGCGGATTGGCCGTAGCATTGGCCCCTTGGACCCTGCGCAACTATCACCTGACGGGCCGCTTTATCCCCACCACACTCTGGGTCGGACCGAGCCTCTACGACGGTCTCAATCCGCAGGCCACCGGCGACAGCGATATGACCTTCATCGAGCAGGATCGCATCTATCAGCGAATGTCGGAATACGACGCCGATCGCTACTACCGCCGCGCCGCCTGGGATTTCGCAGCCGCGCATCCCGGCCGGGCTTTGCAGCTGGCGGGAATCAAATTGGCGCGATATTGGAGTCCCTGGCCGAATGCGGCGCAGTTTCGCAATTGGTGGTTGATGGTGCCGCTCACCTTGTTTTTCATTGTCGTCTTGGCCGCCGCAATTCGTGGGATTTGGCGATCCCGCGACCGGTTCTGGTTGTGCCTTCTCACGGCGGGTCCGATTGTCTACTTCGCCTGCATCCACGCCCTGTTTGTCGGCTCGATTCGCTATCGCCTGCCTGCGGAATATCCCCTAATGGTTCTGGCTGCGATTGGACTTCGCCCGTTGTGGCGTTCCCCGCCCGAGACGGTTAAAGAACTGGCCCAATAATCATTCGTCGCTCGACGTCACGTATTTTCTAATTTCCAGCGAAAGAGAGTCAGGGATGACGACCGTTCGCAAAACCTGTACCTGGATCTTCGTCCTGCTGCTGATTGCCGTGGCAGGCGGCGGGGGCTACGCGTATTGGTTTTTGTCCCATAGCGACGAGTTAGTGCGGGCGGCGCTGTTGGAAAAAATGGTTGCCGCTGCGCCCGATTGGGACGTGGCCATCCCCGAGGCCCGCATTGACCTGTGGGGGCGGGTTCGGGTTTACGATTTGACGCTCAAAGATCCGGAACGGCGGGAGCCGACCGTGTCGCTGCCCGAAACGATCGTGATTCTGGATCGCGGCCGGCTGGCCGATCAGGAAATCATCATTCAACAAGTCCGGCTGCTGCGGCCGCAACTGGAACTGGTCCGCGACCGAGCTGGAAAGTGGAACCTCGAAGGCATCAAACCGCCCGAACCGGCAAATTCGCAGCCTGAGATCTTCGTGGAAAACGGTGCGCTGACCATCCGCGTGACTCATGAAGACGGCCGACTCTCACCTGCGGTCACGCTCCGCGACGTCAATTTGGAATTGACCCCCACCGGCAAAAAGCGATATCGCGTCACCACGAACTTTCAACTGGACAAAGCCGGCAAAATCGACGTCCACGGCGAATTCGATCTAGATGCTCAGACCTGGGAGGCCGGCGGCGCGATCCGCGGGCTGAGCCTCGACGAGACACTGTTTCGCGAACTGGCCGGCTTTTTTCCGCAACAAGTCCGGCAACTGGAAGGCCAGGTCGATCTGCTTTTGGCGTCCGAACGCCTCACGACCGCACCGCTTCCCGAGGCGGCGTCGCCGCAGACGCCCGGCAGCTTCGAAGCCGCGGTCGATCGCATTTTGCGCGTGGCCCAGTTCTCGGCGACCACTGATATCGCCTTTCAGGCCAAACAATGGCAGCCGGACGCCCCGCTGCAATATGGCGCTAAGATCGCCCTGACCAACGGCCGGCTGCAAGGCGTGTTTCTGCCGTTTGAACTGCTCGATCTTCAGGGTGAGATATTTGTCAATAACTCCCGCATCAGCGTCCAGCAACTGACGGCCCGCAACGGCAACACGGCTCTGCACGTCGACGGCAGTTGGGCGCTCGTCGAAGGCGATGCCCCGCCGAAGATCGGGATCACGATCACCGATCTACCGGTCGACCTCCGCCTCCGCAGCCGCCTGCCCGCTTCCTGGCAAAAGTATTATGACGACACCCGCCCCCGCGGGCGCATCGACGTCGCCGCCAACCTTATGTTCGATCGCCTCAACGGCTGGACCTATGGCTCCGTCGTCACGATCAAAGACGGTGCGGCGCAACATGTCAAATTTCCATATCCCATCTCCGGCCTCAGCGGGCAGGTGGTTCAAGAGGGACCGCAATTGACGGCGGAACTCCGCGGGTTGGCCGGTGATCGGCCGCTGTCGCTGACCGCCGACGTCCGGCATCCCGGACCGCTGGCGGAGTCCACGGTGAAAATCCACGTCGATAAACTGCCGATCGATACGAAGTTGATCAATGCCTGCCCCCCTCCGGCACGCAAAGCGATTCAACAGCGCAGCCTCCGCGGGACGATCGATGCCGACGTCACACTGTACCGCCCGCCGGGAGAGGGACACAAACATCGCCCCTATCTCGTCGGCGAACTGCGCAACTGCGCGATGACCTATGCGAACTTCCCTTATGAACTCAAAAACCTAAGCGGCCATTTGACCTGGGATGCCGAAGATTGGACGTTTAAGGAAATGACCGCCACCCACGGCGTCGCACAGGTGGCAGCCCAGGGTTACTTTCTCAAACGCAACGGCGGGCAATTGGAAATGAATCTCATCGGCCGCAACGGCTCGTTTGAGTCCGAGGAACTCTATTACGCTCTGCCGGAACCAATGCAGCGCCTCGTCGATGAATTCGACCCTAAAGGCCGGTTCGACATCGCCACACGCATCGCCTGGACCCCCGGCACGGTTCCGCTGGTCGATATCAACCGGTTGGACCTCAAGCAGGCGTCGATCAAACTCCGCTCGTTTCCCTTCCCGTTTTATGACCTGTCCGGCAGCGTTTCGGTGACCAACGATCCGCAGCGGGATCAACGGAACATCACGCTTGAGCGACTTACCGGGAAACATGGCGACGACAAATACATCGAACTCCGCGGCGGCGGGGAGTACTACCAGGATGGAGAATGGCACATCAGCTTCGAAGACCTAAAAGTCGACGATCTCGATACGGGCAACCGCTTCCGCAAGGCGCTCCCCAAGGCATTGCGGGCCTTCTTTGAGTCAACCGACCCCCGCGGCACGCCCATCTCGGCCGCGGGACGGCTCGCCCTGCGAGGAACGCCGGGACAGCGTGAAACGGCCGTCACCGCCAGTTGGGACATCGACATCCACCATGCGGGGACAACAATCACCGCCGGCGTCGATTTGGAAAACTTGCATGGCCGCGTAAATCTCAAAGGGAGTTGGGACAACGAAGTCATTCAGGGAACGGGTTGGCTCGACATACAATCGGTGATAATCAACGGCTATCAAATCACCGACATCGCCGGCCCGATGTTGTTCCAAAACGATCAATTCATCATCGGCTCGGCCGACGTCGCCAGTAACCTACAGGACGCGAAAGGACCCAGGGCCCCCGATGACAGCGAACGGGTGACCGCTAAGTTCATCGGCGGCAAATTGGTGCTCGACGGCATCGCCACGTTGGATGAAAAGAACGGCTATCTCATCCAAGTCCAGATGCAGGACGGCTACGTCGAAAAATACACCGAACGCTACGCCCCCAAGCAAAAGAAGCTCCGCGGTCGCGTCAACGGCATCGTCGTGTTCGACGGCAGCGGATCCGATCCCAACAGCTTTCGCGGCCGCGGCAAGATCAGCATCAATCCGGCGGCGTTGTATGAATTGCCCGTAATCCTGGCGATGACGAAAACTTTAAGTTTCCTCCCGCCGGACAAGACCGCATTCGACCGTGCCGAAGTGGTATTTGAGTCGTCCCGGCACGAATACCTGTTTCGACAAAGCGACCTGATGGGCGACGCGATCAGTCTTCGCGGCCGAGGCCGCATGCTCATCTCGGACGGGAGGCTCGACCTCGAATTCTACTCCACCGTCCCCCGCAACGAACTGCCGGTGCCCATCGTCGGCAAACTCGTCAACGGCCTGGTTGATGGCTGGATTCAAGTCAAAGTCACCGGAACGACCTCGGATCCGCGTGTCACTGAGGGCATCGTCCCGCGGCTCGACAACTCGGTACGCAGCCTATTGGGTGTCCTCAATCCCCAACCCCCGCCGCGACGTCCCAGCAACGCCCCCCCGCCCCCGGCCCCCCCCCGCCGATAACCTGTGGACGTTTTCCAATCATTTGTGCGGTGCAATGCGGACGTCGTCCACATCCAGCGTCCCCAGGCCGCCGTTGAGCCCGATCCGCATGATTGCTTCCTTGGTATGCCGGGGCACCTTGACGGTTTCCCGGATTTCCTTCCAAGGGAATGATCCGGTCCACGGCCCCACGACGGCATCGCCGATCACCTGCCGCGACCGGTCATAGAAATAAATCTGCAGCGAAGGCACTTCGAACTGCAGCTTACCCGGCCGCCCGTCTTCGACGCGAACCGACAGGCTCACGTCCAAATGCGATACGAGATTCCCGTCGACGGCAAAGCCTTGCAGGATCTGCGATCCGCGGCCCCGCGCGTCGTTGCGGAACTGCATGTAAGCGGCTCCCTCGGGCGCCGGACCGGCGATCCGTTCGTTTTGCCGTTGATAATGCCAACCGTCGGCGCGGTCGTCGTCGTTTTCATCCAACTCAAACCCGCCGTTGACAATACTGGGCTGCGAGGGATCCGGTTTGACTCGGCGGCTGTCCTCCGCCTTGCCCGTCATGGGGACAAACAGTGTAGGGATCAACTGCTGCTTGGCGAGTTTGCCCTCCTCTTTTTCAAACAGGTAGAACACCTGTTGATGGCGCTCGCCCAGTGGAATCAGCAGTTTGCCGCCGTCGCGGAGCTGTTCGATCAACTTTTGCGGAACGTCCTCCGGCGAGCAGGTGACGATGATTTTGTCGAACGGTGCATACTCTTCCCAGCCTTGATAACCGTCGCCCACCTTGGTGGTCACGTTGTCGTACCCCAGCTTCTTCAGCCGCCGGGCCGCCGACTCGCCGAGCGACTCGACAATCTCGATCGAATAGACGTGGTCGACGATTTCAGCCAGAACCGCCGCCTGATATCCGCTGCCGGTGCCGATCTCCAACACCCGGTCGGTCGGTTGCGGCTCGATGGTTTGCGTCATATAAGCCACCACGAACGGCGGCGAAATTGTCTGCTTAAAACCGATCGGCAACGACTGGTCGAAATAGGCATACTTCCGCAGCGACGTGCGGACGAACTCATGCCGGAGAACGGTCCGCATGGCCTCTAAGACCTTTTCGTCCGAGATGCCGTCTCGTTCGATGACGTTCTTGACCATCCGCAATCGCGCTTGACGAAACGCCGGCGTATCCTGGGCCCAAGCAGACAAACCCGCTCCACCCACAATGCTGAGCGACAACGCAATCACCAACGACTTACGGCAGTTGATTCTGGAACGCATTTTCCGGGTTCCCGTGCAAGAGAACTGCATCACGAGACGATGCAGCGATGCCGCAAAACCTAGCAAGCACGCAATGGGCATCACGCATCCCAAACCGCCATTTTACGGCCGCGTGCCCCCGGCGCGAACCGCGACTTTCAAAAGTATGTACATGAGAAGTCCGTCCAGCGACAGATTTCGGTCCAAGAATGGCTGGGGACGAGCGACAGCTCGCCCCCAGGTCGTTGGGCATGCCCACCCATTATGTCCTGGGGACGGACATCGTCCGTCCCCAGCCACCCCTCCTGGGTTCGTCAGTCCACAACGATCGCATCCCTCGCCACGTGCGGCAACCGCCGCTCAACGGCAAATTGCAGCTCGTCATAATCCAGCGCCGGCTGATTGCGCAACTGCAGCAGAATCTTGCTCTTGAGGCTCTGCAATTCCAGCCGTCGCGCCAAGGGATCGAATCGCGCTTGGATGATGCGGTGCGATACGATGTCACTCCGGCGGCCGAGCATTTCGCCGGTATCGGCATGGTACGCGGCCACTTGCAGGAAGTACCGCCCCCGCCAACTGATGCGGCTGAGCGTAATGAAAATCGGTTCCTGCAGGTCGTCGATCCGCGGAATCACGCACTGGGGAATCTCGCGGGTCCACATCAGTTTGCCGTCTTCTCGGCCATAGGCCCGCAGTTCGCCGCTGATCCGCACGTGGGGCAAATAGGTCTCTCCCGCAAACGACCCGGCCCGCCACGCGCCGCGCACGTTACGCTGCAAATTTACAAAGATCCGGTGTTCGTCACGGAAAATTGAAAGCTGACGAATTTCTTCGACGTCCTGCTCGGTGAGCGGCACGTCCAACTCAATCCGGCCGGTCATGCCGTCGATCACGCGAAGTCCCCCCGTGCTTTCGGCGAGGAATGCAAAACTGTCGGAATAGGACACCGGCACGACCAGGCGATTGTTGTTCGACAACGCACCACTGGCCGGCAGGATCGGCTCGTTGCACAGAAACTCATCGGTCAACGGATCCCAGAGCCGCAAGTAATGTTTGTCTCCTTCTTCGACAACGTGCAAGTAATTGCGGCCGAAGGTTTGCCGTTCTTGCGAAAGATCGATGTCCAACGTCCCTTGGCGAATCTCCCGGCCGGTCGCCGTTTCATAGACGACGAACGATTTCTTATCGCGTCCCATCAGCACCAGGACGCTTTCGTCACCAAACAGGCCGTTCTCCCGATCGGTCATCAAGCCGCCCCCCGGCTGAATGTCGTTGCGCTGCCAGCGAACCTTTCCGGTCGCGGGGTCGAGCACCAACAGTCGCTGCGGCGATTGAAACACGCAGAACGAAAACCCAGCCGGACCGGGCAGGATCGTCCCGACGTGCTCCGATGTCCCGGCGGCAACGGTGGTCCACATGACCTGTTTCTCCGCCGGCGCCATGCCTTCTTCTCGCAGGGTTTGGGCCGGGTTCAACAGCGAGACGCCGTGCATCGCCCCGCTTTCGTGACTGCCGACGGCGAAGAAATGCCCGGCAAATGCCTGCCGAACAGCCCCCGCCGATGGGGGCACCGCTCCCTCAGGCAGACGCAGCACACCCAACGCCATTCCCAATTCGCGGTGAATCTGCCACAAATCGGTGCTGGGGCGCTGTTTGCCGGTCGGCCGCAGGTCGAATCCGCAATCAAACGGCACATTCAACGGCCGCCAAAAATTGGAATAGACGTCCTCCAACTCAAACTGCGGACCGCGGTCCTCAGTGATGCCGACGCCCGTGATCGCCAGCGAACGCCGTCCGGGTGACAGCGCCGCCTGAAACGTCTTCTCCAGACGCCCCAGTTGTTGAGCCGCCTGGGCCCCGGTCAATCCTGGTGCGACCTCTTGCCTCGCGTAGTCGGCCGTCAGGTCGCGCGCCATTTCGGCGCTCTTGGCATAAAGGTGTTGATGAAAATACAACTGCGCCAGGACCCACGTGGCCGCCGCAGCGGTCGCATGATCCCCCTCGCGGCGACATTTGCTCAGCAACAATTCCGCCGATTGGAACTGCCGCTCGTGAATCTGCAATTCCGCCAGCAACAGGCGCGCAGCATCGGCTTCTTCAAACGCCGAGAAACTCGCCAAGAACTGCCGCAGCGGTCCAATGCGCCGCTCGGCAATGGCGGTCTCCAGTCGCTGCGCAATGCGCGTCCGGATCCAGCCGGCCGTTTCGGGATCGGCCTCACGCCAAACGCGGCTGAAGAACTCGGGAACCCAAGACGCCTGTGTGACCAAATGCGACTTGTCCGCGCCGAGCGGAACCGGTTCGGTCAACGCCAAGTCGGCAAACTGCAGCGCCGCTTCGACGGCCGCCTCAAAGTGGCGATGGCGAAGTTCAAACTCCCCTTTGTGAATCAAATAGCGAGCGCGTTGCGTCGGCGTATGCGTCAATTCACTCAATTCCGCCAGCAGCTCCGGCTCTTCGGACGAAGGTGAAGTCAACTGCAGATACAGCGCTTCCCGCAGCAATAACTCCGCATCCTCCACGCGGTCGAAGGGCAACTCTTCTTGCAACGCCGACCGCAGTTGGTGTTTTGAGGGTTCCAACCGGCCGAGGATCAACTCCAACTCGCCGGCTTGCAGATAATCCGCCGCCGTCGCTTCACGGCGGGAGATTTTCTCATTCAGCGCCCGCAGGTAAGGTTCCGTCTGCGGAAACGCGGTCAGGCGATCGTGTGCCAGCGAGTAGACCATGTCGTCGTGCACAGCC
>CALFYU010000280.1 GCA_937952455.1 uncultured Planctomycetaceae bacterium | reverse complement strand
GGCCGAATGCGGCCACCGTTCGAAGGATTCCGCCGGCCAGCACGAGTTGCGGTAAGCGCGTGCTGCGAAAACCGAGTGCGGCCGCGAGCAGCCGCAGGGGACACGGGCGGTACGCCGGGGGTTCCACGGCTCTCAATCCGGACAAGTCGCGGTGCGTGGCCGGCAGCATCGGACCGATGAACCGTTCGCTCTCCGTCTCGCCCGACGTCAATGACCCCGGCAAACGGTTGGTGACGTTCGATCAGGTGGTCGACGGCTATACTGAACAGTTGCGGGGGCTGATCGACGGCGGGGTCGATATCCTGCTCCCCGAAACGGCGTTCGACACGCTGAACATGAAGGCCTGCCTGTTCGCGATCGACAAGTATTTCCGCGAGCACGACTTGCAGTTGCCTGTGATGGTCTCCGGCACGATCACCGACGACAGCGGCCGCACGATGACCGGCCAAACCATCGAAGCGTTTTGGACCAGCATTTCGCACTTCGACATGCTCAGCGTGGGCCTCAATTGCGCACTCGGTCCGGAAAAAATGCGGCCCTACTTGGAATCGATCGCCCACATCGCGCCGCACTACGTCAGTTGTTATCCCAATGCCGGCTTGCCCAACGAAATGGGTGAGTTCGACATGACCCCCGACGAGATGGCGGCCACGATCCGCGAATTCGCCGAAAGCGGCTGGTTGAACATCGTCGGCGGCTGTTGTGGCAGCACGCCGGCGCACATTCGCAAAATTGCCGACGCCGTCGCCGACTTGAAGCCCCGCGCCGTTCCCGACCTCGCCAGGAACTCCACCTACAGCGGATTGGAACTGCTGGAGATTCGTCCCGACTCGAATTTCCTGATGATCGGCGAACGGACCAACGTGACCGGTTCCCGCAAATTCGCTCGGCTGATCAAGGAAGAGAATTTTGACGAAGCACTGAGCGTCGCCCGCGAACAGGTCGAAGGGGGCGCGAACATGATCGACGTCAATATGGACGAAGGTCTGATCGACAGTGCCGCCGTGATGACTAAGTTCCTGAACCTGGTCGCCGCCGAACCCGATATTGCCCGCGTGCCGATCATGATCGACAGCTCCAAGTGGTCGGTCATCGAGGCGGGGCTCAAATGCGTGCAAGGCAAGGCGGTCGTCAATTCAATCAGCCTCAAAGAGGGAGAAGAGGTCTTCCTGGAACAGGCGCGCAAGATCCACGCCTACGGCGCCGCTGCCGTCGTGATGGCCTTCGACGAACAGGGACAGGCCGCTGATGCACCGCGGAAGGTCGAAATCTGCAAGCGGGCCTATGACCTGCTGACACAAAAAATCGGCTTCCCGGCTGAGGATATCATCTTCGACGCCAACATTCTCACCGTCGGCACGGGGATGGAAGAGCACGCCAACTACGCCGTCGAGTTCATCGAAGCAGTGCGGCAGATCAAACAGCTCTGCCCCGGAGCCAAGACTTCCGGCGGCGTGAGCAAAGTGTCGTTATCGTTCCGGGGCAATAACGTCGTCCGTGAAGCGATGAACGTGGCATTTTTGTATGACGCCATTTCCGCCGGCTTGGACATGGGGATCGTCAACGCCGGCCAGTTGGAAGTCTACGAAGAGATCGAACCCACGCTGCTCGAGTACGTGGAAGACGTGCTGCTCAATCGCCGCCCGGACGCCACCGAACGGCTGATTGACTATTCGGACAAGATCAAGGATCAAGCCACCGGCAAAGCGGCCGCCCAGACCGCCGCGTGGCGAGAGGAATCGGTCGAGGAACGGCTCAAGCATGCCCTGCTGAAAGGGATCACGGACTACATCGAAGCAGACACCGAAGAGGCCCGGCAGAAATACGGCCGCCCGCTGCACGTGATTCAAGGCCCGCTGATGGACGGCATGGCGGTCGTGGGCGAACTGTTCGGTGCGGGCAAGATGTTCCTGCCGCAGGTCGTCAAAAGCGCCCGTGTGATGAAGCGCTCCGTGGCCTACCTCACGCCCTTCATGGAGCAGGAAAAAATCGACCTGGGCATCGCCGATGAAAAAGCCCGCGGCACGATGGTCATCGCCACCGTCAAAGGGGACGTGCACGACATCGGCAAGAACATCGTCGCCGTCGTTTTGCGGTGCAACAATTTTGAGATCATCGACCTGGGCGTGATGGTCCCGGCGGACAAAATCATCGACACGGCGATCGAGGTTGGCGCGGACCTGATCGGGCTGAGCGGGTTGATCACCCCCTCTCTCGACGAGATGGTGCATGTCGCCAAGGAGATGGAGCGCCGCGGACTGGAGATCCCCTTGATCGTCGGTGGAGCGACGACCAGCGCGAAACATACTGCCGTAAAAATCGCACCGCAATACCACCAAACCGTGGCGCACGTCGGCGATGCGTCGCTGTCGGTGCCGGTGATGGAGAACATCCTTGACCCCGATAAGAAAGCGGAATTCGACGCTAAGAACCGCGCCGCTCAAGAGCGCGACCGGGAGATGTTTGCAGAACGGCAGCAAAAGAAACTCGTGACCTACGACGAAGCTGTCGCCGCACGCTTCCCGACTGACTGGGCGAACGTGGAAATCCACCGGCCGAGTTTCATCGGTACAAAGGTGCTCACCGATTTTCCGCTGGAAGAGATCGTCCCCTACATCGATTGGTCCCCGTTTTTCCAAACCTGGGAACTGCGAGGCAAATACCCCAAGATCTTCGATGACCCCAACCTGGGCGTCGAAGCCCGCAAGCTGTTCGACTCGGGGCAAGAACTGCTGCACCAGTTGGTGAACGAGAAACAACTGCGGGCGGCCGGCGTCTACGGTTTCTGGCCCGCCAATTCGGTCGGCGACGATATCGTGCTCTACAGCGACGAATCCCGCAGCGAAGAAGTCGCGCGGTTCCATACGCTCCGCCAGCAATGGGAGCGCAAGGGGCAGGAACATTATCTCGCCCTCGCCGATTTCATCGCCCCCTTGGCGAGCGGCCGCATTGATTATCTTGGCGCGTTCGCTGTCACGGCCGGGTTGGGGATCGGTCCGATTGTGGCGAAATACGAAGCGGAACACGACGATTACCAGGCGATCATGACCAAGGCGCTCGCTGACCGGCTGGCGGAGGCTTTCGCCGAATTGCTGCACCAACGCGCGCGGCAAGAGTGGGGTTACGGCGCCGCTGAACAATTGTCGAACGACGAATTGATCGCCGAAAAATATCGCGGCATCCGCCCCGCCCCCGGTTACCCCGCCTGTCCGGACCACACCGAGAAGCGCATCCTGTTCGACCTGTTGGACGCGGAAAACCAGACCGGCATCACGCTCACCGAAAACTTCGCCTTGCTCCCCGCCGCAGCAGTCTCG
>CALFYU010000279.1 GCA_937952455.1 uncultured Planctomycetaceae bacterium | reverse complement strand
CTCTGCATCGGCTGTACGCTGCGCGGCCAATCTTGCCCCGAAGATGCGATCGCCCCACGCTCATTGACGGCCGCTCCCAACTTGATCGAACTGCAACCGTCATGAAACGGGCCACCAAAGCGACCGATTCGTCTGTGATGTTCACCGGCGTGGGCGGGCAGGGGATCCTGCTGGCGGGCGACGTGCTGGCCGAAGTCGCGCTGCAGGCCGGGCTGTACGTCAAGAAGAGCGGAATCCGCGGATTGAGCCGCCGTTTCGGCAGCGTCTGGTGTCAAATCCGCATGGGGGACGAGGTGCATTCCCCCGTCTGCGGCACCGGGGCGATCGATTTTCTCGTCTCGCTGGAAATGCAGGAAGGCTTGCGGCGACTGCCCTTTCTCAACGACAACGGCACCGCGCTCATCAACCGTTTGTGGATCGACAGCCACGGTACCGCCCGCTCAGCGCCGCCGCCGGAATTCGACGAATTCAAATATGCAAATTGCCTATGGTTGGACGGCACGGAAACGACCCGCCAAGCGGAGCAAACGCGGAGTTTGAATTTTTTCATGCTCGGCGCCCTGGCCGGGCTGCTACCTTTTAAGGACGCCGTTTGGAAGTCCGCTATCAAGTCCGTCGTACAACCACGATTTCTCCCCGCAAACCTGGAAATGTTCGCCGCCGGCAACGACGCCGTCCTGGTGCACCAAGCGGCACCGCGCAAGACGAAGTAGTCCGCACGGCGAGCGGCATGCGTGAGCCTGCCGATTCCGTTCCCTGCCAAATCCGAAAGAGTCTCGCGCAGAGACGCAGAGGAAGGGGCGAAGTACCGGCGCTGTCAGGTATGGCGACTCGCCGCTTTCGTGGTAGAATCCGGGCGAGCATTCGAAGCGAGGAGGATCGAACATGTTCGGATTTGTTGTCGACGGTGCGGCCCGCTATGCGAAGGGCGTGCGCGCCGAGTTCACCGAAGAGCGGCAGCGGCTCGAACTCAGGCTACAGGCCGCCGATGATCCGGCAGACAAAGTGGAAATCCTGGGGCAGATCGCCGCGGCGGAACGAAAAATGCAAGCGGCGCTGGACGCGGTTCATCCGAGCTGTCTGTTCTAAACGATGACCTAACGAGTCCGTAGGGCAGGCTCCCGCCTGCCGGGTCTGCTCTGGCGTGGCTTTCATAAAAAGTTGCGGCAGGCGGGAGCCTGCCCTACGAGTTTCTTAGCGCTCGGGAACCAACATGATCGATCCGCAATCACCGGCAAGTAGCGAAACGACCGTCGCGATCCGTGCCGCTTTGGCGGCGGCGGTGGAGCAGGGGGCGTCGGATCTACATGTTGTTGTCGGGCATCCCCCGACGCTGCGGCTGCATGGGCGGTTGCGGGAATTGCCCGGTCCGGTCTTGACCGATGCCGACGTCGAACCGGCGCTTTCCGCACTTTGCCCGGCGGAGCGGTGGCAGCAGTTCCAGGCGGCGCACAATCTTGATTTCGCGCTGGAGTTGGAGCTTGACGGACAACCCTGCCGGTTCCGCGTGAACTATTTCGTCAACGGCGACCACTGCGGCGGCTGCTTTCGTGTGATTCCGGCGGAGATTCCGAGTTTCCAATGGGCCGGATTTCCCCCGCCGCTTGCCGAACGGCTAACGCGGATTCGCAACGGTTTGGTGCTCTTCTCCGGCGTGACCGGCTCGGGCAAAACAACCTCGCTGGCCATGATCATCAACCTGCTGCTACAGGACGGCGGGCTGCGAATCATCACGGTTGAGGAACCGATCGAATATGTGTTCCCCGCGCACGGCAATTCGATCATCACTCAGCGCGAGGTCGGCCGCGACGTCCGTTCGTTTGCCGACGGGTTGAAATACGGCGTGCGGCAGGACCCCGATGTGATTTTGGTCGGAGAAATTCGCGACAAGGACACAGCGCAGATGGCGCTCAGCGCCGCCGAGACGGGACACCTGGTTTTCTCCACGCTGCACACCCGCGACGCCAAGGGGGCGATTTCGCGTTACGCCGACTTCTTTCCGCAAAACGTGCAGAACGAAGTTCGCGGGCAACTTTCGCAAAGCCTGCAAGCGGTCATCTGCCCGCACCTCCTCCCCACTTCCCGCGGCGAAACCCGCGCGTTGGCGCTGGAGATTCCGCTGCGCACCTCCCCGATCGCCCGCGCGATCCGCTCCGGCAAAACCGGCAGCATCGACCGCAACATCCTCACCGGCCGCGCCGACGGGATGATCACGTTCGACGAATCGATCAAACGTTTGTTGCTGGCGGGTAAGATCGAACGCGAAACAGCGGAACGGTTCGTGACGGACGCGGGAATGTTAGCGCGGTAGGACATGAAAAAATCACCAACGGAATCTGGCCTGCGTTTCTTTTTCGTGTATTTCGCGTCTTTCGTGGTTGTGTTTTCGAACCACGAAATTGACGAAAGAGACGAATAAGTCGGCTCGTGAAAATAGGCATATCTTTCCAGGAAGGCCGCCATGCGAAATATTGCGAGAGACTCAATATATTGGTGGGCAACATTGCTGCTCTTTGGAACGGCAGCCGTCGTTCAGATTAGTTGGTTTGCGATTTACGGATTGGATAGTCAATGGCGGGTCACACTTCCACCGGAATCGATGGTGATTACGCCCGCTCGGCCCGGCTTGGAAGCAGATCTGAAAAGACGGGCCGTAACGATCGAGGTCTACCCTCATTTGGTAAAAATGCCTGGCTATATACACTTACCAATCGCGATGTGTTGCGTGATTTTGGGAATGGCCGCCTTCCTGGAATGGTCGAAGAGTGCCAAAGTAAAACCGTGACATGGGAATGTTGTCGCCGCGAATCATGCTGCTGGTCATTTTCGTGTATTTCGCGTCTTTCGTGGTTGTTTTTTGGAACCACGAAAACGGCGAAAGACACAAAAAAAGTAAGCGGGAAACTTAGATAGCGCAGCGTCAGGAAATATTGGAAGATACCAGACAAAGCAAGGACTCAACGATGCGACGTCCGAATTTTACGCGTGAAGAGCAGTATTTCGTGGATTGGGCGAAATCGTCCACTGGAGGTCAAAGCTCGGATGTGTGGGCGTATCTCCTCCCCACGGCACTCATCGCCGCCTTTGCAGTCTTGTTTCAAAGCATCCCGATGTTGGTGTGCGCATTTATTGTGATCTGCGTCTTTCGCGTTCGGGAAGAGTTCGCCCAAAGAAAATGGGCTCCCATCTGGACGTCAATTATCAACAAATATGAAGAGGCGTTGGCCGGATGTGACTCGACGCCCGAACCAGAAGGCGAAGGTTAGCGCTATTCGCCGCTTGTTGCTCAATGAGTCGTGGGGGCCGCATCAATTGAACCTACAAATCGTCGACGGCGACCTGCTCGATCAAGATGTGGATGTGATTGTCAATGCCTGGAACCGCAATATCATCCCCTGGTGGCTGCTGTTGCCGCAAGGTGTTTCGGGGGCGATCAAAAAGCGAGGCGGTTATGCGCCGTTTCGGGAGTTGGGAAAACTCGGCGCGATTCCGCTGGGCGGAGCGGTCGTCACCGGTGCGGGCCAGCTGCCGTACAAGGCGATCATTCACGTCGCGGGCATCAGCATGTGGTGGCGGTCGTCGGAGCGCTCGATCCGCGATTCCACGCGCAATGCCCTGGCCGTCGCGGCGGAGCGGGGCTTTCAATCGATCGCCCTCCCCCTCATCGGCGCCGGCACCGGCGGCGGCTCCCCGGACGACGTACTGGCGATCATGAAAGACGAATTGGCCAACTGCGAATTTGACGGCGTCGTGCGGATCGTGCGGTTTCGCCGTTAGACGAACGCCGCCGCGCGATAATTCGCGCGCTTAACGCAGCGAGTTGTGCGAACCGTCGCATCGGGGCAGCTTCTTTGAGTGCCCGCAGACGCAGTCGTGGATCCCCTTGCCGTCGAGGATCCGTTGCGTATGTTGTTCCACTCGCGATATCCGCGTTTTGGACTGCTTCGCGGCCGAAAAGTAGAGCACATACCCTCGCTGCCGCCCCGGCGTGAGAGCTTCGAAAGCCGACTTCAGCTCCGGTTGTTCGTCGAACTTTTCTTGAACTTCCTCGGGAAGCTCCAGTTTCGCGTCCTTCTGAAAATCGATTTTCTGTCCGGCCTCTTCCACTTCGATCGCTGCGGCGATATATTTCTTCAGCGTCGCTTCGATCTCGGCGATCTCATCGGCGCCGGTAAACCGAATCACCCGCGCCGCCCGCGAGTTCGCACCCGGCTTGGTGAGTATCCCCTTAGCGTCCTTGAGCAAGGCCCCTTTGAAAAAACTCAACACGCAGCAATCTTTAAGCGCCGCGATCGACACGACATTCTTGCCCTCAGCCGTGTAAACGGGAATCCGCCACTTGAAATCTTCAGTCAGCCCGCAGTCGAGAACAATCCGCCGCAACACCGCTAATTCACCACGCCACTTGGCGGCTTTTTTCAGGTAGGCATCGACTTGGGGATTGGTCTTGTTCATTGAATCTTAGGTTGTAAGTAGGTCGGTCTCTGGCGGGGAATTGCGGAGACGAAATAGGGCTTTCTTTCGTGTATTTCGCGTCTTTCGTGGTTGTAAAAAAGAGAACCACGAAAACGACGAAAGGCACGAAAAGTCGTTCGCTTCAATCGGCCCGACGTCCTTACCCCAATAACCCATTGTGCCGCAACAGCGGTTCCGTGCTCGGTTCGCGGCCGCGGAAATCTTTGAAGACTTCCATCGGATGCCGGCTGCCGCCCTGTGCGAGGACTGTTTCGCGGAAGCGGCGGCCGGTCTTGGCGACGGCGGCTTCGTTGTCCAGGCCGGCTTCTTCGAATGCCGAGAAGGCGTCGGCGCTTAAGACTTCGGCCCATTTGTAACTGTAATAACCGGCCGCGTAACCGCCGGCGAAGATGTGGCTGAACGAACACAAAAAGCGGTCATCCGGTAGCGGCGGCAGGACGGAGGTTGTTTTGGCCACGCGGCGCTGCACGTCGAAGACCGTTTCGGTCCCGTCGGGATCGAAGTTGCTGTGCAGCTCCAAATCGGTGATGCCGAACGACAATTGCCGCAGCATCAATGAACCGGCGCGGAAATTTCTGGCGGCGCAGATTTTCTCGAATAGTTCGTCGGGGAGTGGTTCGCCCGTGTCGACGTGCGACGTCATGCCGATCAGCGTCGGTTTGTGATAGCACCAGTTTTCCATGAATTGGCTGGGAAGTTCGACCGCGTCCCATTCGACACCGTTGATCCCCGACGCGTCCGCTTCGTTGACGATTGTGAGCATGTGCTGCAGGCCGTGGCCGAATTCGTGGAACAGCGTCTCCACTTCGCGAAACGTCATCAGCGACGGCCGATCGCCGACCGGGGGCGTGCAGTTGCAGACCAGATGCGCGACCGGCAATTGCACTTTGCCGTCCAACATCCGCCGGCTGAGGCAGTCGTTCATCCACGCGCCGCCCCGTTTGTCCGCCGGGCGGGAATAGGGGTCGAGATAAAACGCGGCCAGCGGCGTGCCGTCTTCGTCGGAGATCTTGAAGTAGCGGACGTCCTTGTGCCAGGTCGGCGCCTCTCCGTCCGCAGGCGTGACTACGATGCCGAACAGCCGCTGTACGAGGCTGAACATGCCGTCGAGCACGTTGGGGAGCGCAAAGTAAGGCCGTAATTGTTCGTCGGTGAAGTCGAATAGTTTCTCACGGAGCCGCTCCGCCCAGAAGGCGACGTCCCAATGCATCAGTTCTTCTGTCTGTCCCGATGCAGCGGCCAACTCTTTGAGATCTTCCAAGTCTTGCACCGCATTGTCGTAGGATGCG
>CALFYU010000278.1 GCA_937952455.1 uncultured Planctomycetaceae bacterium | reverse complement strand
AAGCTTTCTAAGACCGGCGTTACCGCGGACGGATTGCTCAAGCTGTCCGCGCTGGCGAACATAGAGCTGCTTACGAGTTCGGAGATCCCTTTGACCGAATCACAGCAACGCAAATTGGAAGAAGCGCTTCCGCGAGTTAAAATTGTGCGATGACACCCTACATCGTCACCGCCCGGCGCAAGCCGACGAAACCGTACACGACCAACACCGCGGCGAAGGCCAGCATGCAGTGGGTGTAGGGGCGGTTGTGTGCAAGGTATTCCAGCAGTCCGGTATACCAGGGGAGCGTGTTGCCCGGCGGAGGTTGGGTGGGAACGGCGGCGATGGCGTTGAGCGTCAGGCCGTTGCCGACCGGGATCCGCTGCTCGGCCGGGTTGACGGCGTCGAATTCGATGCGGGCCAACTCCGCCTGAAAACCGGGATCGGATTGCAGCGCATCCTGCACAATCTTTAGATGCTCGCAATGCTCCGCCAGTGTGATCAGACGTGCTTGGTTATCCGCGTATTTGCTGTTCAGCCGGGCGTGGGTCAGCAATTTCGGTGCGAGATGCGGAATCGCAAACAGCGCCGCCGCCACGAACAAGCAGAGCCAGAATGCCACAGAGGGCACCCAGCTCTGCTCTGCGTTCGTCGGTTGTTCGTTGGCGACAGACATTGTTTAGGCTTGAGGCGTGAGGGAACAGGTTTGAGGAAGCTAGGCCGTAGGCATTAGACGTTAGGCTGTAGGGTTGGCGTACCTATGCCGCTAGACCATCAACAGCCCATCTCTGGCCACTGACCACCGGCCACTGGCCACTCTCGTATCTTCTTCTGCCTACCGCCCTCTGCCCACTATTCTCACCGTCCCCAGATGCGGCCGCCGTAACGGGCGTCTTCTCCGAGGAGTTCTTCGATTCGTAACAGTTGGTTGTACTTGCAGATTCGGTCGGTGCGGCTGGCGGAGCCGGTTTTGATTTGACCGGTTGCCAGGCCGACCGCCAAATCGGCAATCGTCGTGTCTTCGGTTTCGCCGCTGCGGTGGCTCATCACGGCGGTGTAGCCGTTGCGGGCCGCCAATTCACAGGCGTCGATCGTTTCGCTCAAAGTGCCGATCTGATTGACTTTGACCAGGATGCTGTTGCCCACCCCTTCATCAATTCCCCGCTGCAGCCGCTTGACGTTGGTGACGAACAGGTCGTCGCCGACCAGTTGCACTTTGTCCCCCAACGCTTCGGTCAAGGCTTTCCAGCCGTCCCAGTCGTCTTCGGCACAGCCGTCTTCGATCGAACAAATCGGGTACTTCTCAACCCACGACGACAGCAGGGCGATGATTTCGTCCGAGCTGTGCGGCTTGCCTTCCAGCGTGTATTTACCGGTTTTCTCGTCGTAGAATTCGGTCGAGGCGGCGTCCAGCGCGATCTGAATCTGTTCGCCCGGTTTATACCCCGCCCGTTCGATGGCCATCATGATCACGTCCAGCGCCATTTGATTGCTATCGAGTTCCGGGGCGAAACCACCCTCGTCTCCGACCGCTGTGTTCAGGCCTTTTTCGTGCAGCACCTTTTTGAGTTCATGAAACGTCTCCGCTCCGGCGCGGAGTGCGTCGCTGAAGCGGTCAAAGCCCAGCGGCATGACCATGAACTCCTGCACGTCGACGTTGTTGTCGGCATGTTCACCGCCATTGATGATGTTCATCATCGGGGCGGGGAGATATTTGGCGCCGGCTCCGCCCAGGTAACGGAACAGCGGGAGGAAGCTGGCTCGCGCGGCTGCGTGGGCACAGGCGAGCGAGCAGCCGAGGATCGCGTTGGCACCCAGTTTTGATTTGTTTTCCGTGCCGTCCAGGGCGATCATCAAGCGGTCGATCGTCAGTTGATCGGTAACGTCCAGACCGCATAATTCCGGTCCGAGGACGGTGTTCACCGCATCGACCGCTTTGGTGACTCCTTTGCCCAGGTAGACGGCCTTGTCGCCGTCGCGCAGTTCGTGGGCTTCGTGCACGCCGGTGCTCGCTCCGCTGGGCCCGGCGGCGCGGCCAATACTCCCGTCTTCCAACTCGACGTCGACTTCCACGGTTGGATTCCCGCGGCTGTCCAAGATTTGCCGTCCATGGACGGCGACAATCGGCATACTCATCTTTCACTTTCCCTGAAATGTAAAAAACCAAATGGTTTGAAGTTTCGTTGGATCGAACTGCGTAGATTTTGTCGTTGCATATCGAGAAAACAGGGGCCAAGCCCCATGCTGCAAACGACATTCCCACAGTAGCGAAGATGAGTCGGAGGTCCAGGTCCAGGGCGGCAAATTTTGCGGATTCTTAATGAAATCGCACAGTCTGATTGCCTTGGCCGGGATTGGTCCCGATACTTGATTTATCGACGCAAGTTCAATTGCGGCTTGAGGGTGCGATCGGCCTGCGGTCGGGATCGCGACCGGATATGACGGTTGTGATCATCGCGGTTTCCGAAAATAGCAGGGGCAACGGTTACATTGTCGCGATTATTGCGTCGTGTAGCTAAGATAAACCCGAAGTGCCGGGCGGAAAAACCTGCTACCGACGCCCCGAGAGCTTGAAAATCCGAAATCCGAGTATCGAAATCTGAAACAAATCCCAATGACCGAACTCCGAAACGGTTTGGAGCATTTGGATTTCCTGATTTCGAATTTGTTTCGTATTTCGGATTTGGGATTTCGAGTTTTCGGTTAGGCGTGCGTGTTCTCCGGCAATCGATTACGACCTACCACAACCCGCGTCCTGCGCAGAAAGTCCTCACGCGATGCCCGATTCGGTGGCTGAACAGACTCCACGTGCCGAACTGCAAACCCTCGACCCGCAAGTGAAGAGCATCCAGCCGGGGGGCGGGATTTGCATGCAGATTGAACTCGCCTGGGGGGTGCTCCGCCGCTGGTATCTGAAGACGTTCCGTGGCGGCTATGTCCGAAAAATGGCCCAGTTACGGCAGGGGACTGAGAACGTCTGTCCGCACGAGGTCCTCGATCCGCGGGACGTGAAGTTCTACCGGAATCAGGGAGGATATTACTGGCGGCCGGAGGATGACCCGTTCACGTGGCGTGACCGTTTGCCGTTCGCGCGAGCGGGGTTGGCGGAGTTGATCATTTTGTCGATCATCTGCTTCGGCGCGACGGCGATCTTGGCCTTTTACTTCTGGCCGGCGGCAATCGTGACGGCGGTGCTGGGAATCTTCTTCGTGTCGTTTTTTCGCAATCCTCGCCGCAGCATTCCAGAAGGGGCGGGAATCGTCGTCTCTCCCGCTGACGGCAAAGTGACGACGATCGAGGAGATCGAGCACGACGAATTCATCGGCGGCCCGGCGGTGTTGATCGGGATTTTTCTGTCAATTTTCAACGTCCACGTCAATCGTGTCCCCGTCCCGGCACGGGTGATCGGGATTACTTATCGCCGCGGCAAGTTTCTCAATGCGATGCGCCCCGAATCGGCGCGCGAGAACGAACAATTGGCGGTACGCATCGAGGAAAACCGTGCCCCGTATCGGCGAATGACCGTCCGGCAGATCACCGGCGCCATCGCCAGGCGGATCGTCTGTTGGGTCAAACCGGGGGACGAGTTGGACGCGGGGGAACTGTTCGGGATGATCAAACTCGGTTCGCGGACCGAATTGGTGCTGCCGCGTGAAGCAGGCCTGGAGATCGTCGTCAAGCTCGGCCAGAACGTGAAAGCCGGCTCGACGATTTTCGCACGCTACTCCACCTCGGCGGATGGGGAGCCCTCCTGATGAATGAACTTGACGACGAAGAAGTCCTCCCCGTGCCTGTGAAACCGCGACGTACGCGGCGGCAAAAAATGTTCGCCGTCCTCCCCACGCTGTTGACGCTGGGGAACGTTGCCTGCGGCTTCGGCAGCATTACGTTCGCGTCAAAGCTCAACGGCGGCCCGACTGATCCGGACAATTTGTTTGTAGCGGGCCTATTGATCTTTGTGGCCATGGTGTTCGACATGCTGGACGGGAGCGCCGCGCGGTTGGCGAAGAACACCAGCGACTTTGGCGCTGAGCTGGATAGCCTGTGCGACGCGGTCAGTTTTGGCGTCGCGCCGGCGTTTATCCTGATCAAGTTCTCCACGCCGTTTCACGGACGGATGCTGTGGGCGATTGCCGTGTTGTACGTGATGTGTGCGGTGTTGCGGCTGGCGCGATTCAACGTCGAGACCGGTGAAGAGGATACGCACGAGTCATTCAGCGGGCTCCCCTCGCCGGCAGCGGCCGGCACGGTGGCGGCGTTTGCCGTCGCCTACCCCGAGTTTTTGGAGCGGATCGCGGAATGGCAATCGAGCGCACTGGAGTCGGTGCGGCCCGATCTGGACACCGTCGCCCGCATGGGGTTGCCCTTTATTACGCTCGCCGCGGGCTGCCTGATGGTCTCCCGCATCCGCTACCCGCATGTGTTCAATCAGCTGTTTCGCGGCCGCCAGAACTACCACCATATGCTGCAGTTGATTTTCACCATCGCCGCAGTATTCGTCGTTCGCGAGATGGCGGTGCCGCTGATCTTCTGTGCGTTCGCCTTCGGCGCGCCGCTGCGGGCATTGTGGTCGCAGATCGCCAATCGCAGTTGGAAAAAATCCAGCACGCCCGCCGGAGGGTAATGCGGGAACTACGCCCGTCGATTCAATCGGGCATGCTGCCGATCATGCGATTGATCGACGACGAACTGCCGAAGGCGAACAGGCAATCCCCCGCCTCGATGGTGGCGGTACCCGACGGAGGCATCAGCCGCTCGCCGTTGATGCGGCGAATGCCGATGATCATCACGCCCATGTCCCGCAAATTCGTTTCGGTCAGTTGCTTGCCGACATACGGGCTATCGTCGCTGACTTGGATGTCGACCAGTTCCAACTCCTGCCCCCGTTTGCCGGCGATCTCCAAGAAGTCTTCGACATTGGGGCTGACCATAAACCGCGCCATTTTTAGCGCCCCCTGCCGGTAGGGGCTGACGATCCGGTTCGCTCCCGCCTGCCGCATCTTGACGGCCGCCTTCTCGTCGCTGGCGCGGACCACGATCTGCAAATCCGGCGCGATCAGGCGGGCGGTCAGGCAAACGTAAATGTTGTCCGCATCGGTCGGCAACACAGCCGCCAGGGACTTGGCCCGGCCGATCGCCGCTTCCTGCAGCACGGCGTCGTCGGTCGCATCGCCGACAACGTACGGCCAATCACAGTTTGTGCACAGCGATGCCAGCCGATCTTCATTTGTGTCGATGACGACAAACGGCTGGCCCTGCTCCTCCAGATTTTCGCAGATCGTGTGTCCCATGCGGCCGATGCCGCAGATGATGAAATGCCCCTCCAGCTGATCAATTTTCTTGTGCATGCGACGTTTTTCCCAAAAGGAACGCACCTCCGCGCTGACCACCCACTGCCCCAATTGAAACGCGCTGTAGGTGAAGATCCCCAAACAGGTGACCAGATACAAGGTGACGAACAACTTGCCCGGATCGCTCATCGGGCGGATTTCGTAGCCCACTGTTGTGACGGTGACCACGGTGTAATAGACGCAGTCGATCCAGTCCCAGCCCTCGATCAATCGAAACCCGACGATTCCGACGGCGGTCAGCGCCAACAGCAGAATCAGGATTGTCAAAATCCGTTGCATAGATAGCTCTGCCGGGCCGATCCGTGCCGGCGATGCGTCTGGCTGAGAACATCATGTTGCCGGCCGTTTCGTCAAACGGCCGTAGCGTGTTTGTAGACCGCAACATAACAATTTCGTGCCGCCGTGCCACTACAAACCGAAGAGAAACTTCGACAGCAAGCTCGCGGGCAAGTCGTCTTGCACGATGCGCGGACGTTTTCCCTCCGCTGCAGCGAGGATCTGTTCGGCCGCCATGTAGCCGCTGCGGACGGCCCCCTCCATCGTGCTCGGCCAACCGGTCGCCGTCCAATCGCCGGCGAGGTAGAGATTGCCGATTGACGTTGATTGTCCCGGGCGCGCATTGTCGACGCCCGGTTCCATCGAGAGCACCGCTTTGTGTTCGGTGACCAGACGTCCGTGCCGCAGTTCGGGGCGGACGTCGTAGCGGTTCAAGCTCAATAGTTCCTCGACGACCTGTGCGGTCACCTCGGCTTGCGGACGTTGGGCGACGTCGTGCGACGCACTGATTACGACTTGATAATAGTGCCAAGCCTCACCGCCGTCGGGGCAGGGGGTCTTCCCCCGGTCGAAGACCCATTGGCTCAACCGCCCCACCAGCACCGCGTGCGGCAAGTCGATCACCGGCCGGTCAAACCACAGGTGCACGCTCGATATGGGAGCGGTTCTCAATGTGGCAGCTGATTCGAACTCCGGGTGCCGCCCGACGTCGTCGGGCAACAATGAGGCCACCCGGTCCTGCGGCACCGCGAGCACCACGTGCTCGGCGGCAAGTCGCGTGTCGTCTCGCAGGCGGACGCCGGTGACCCGGTCCTGTTCGATCTCAATGGTGGCGACACCCGATTTCAGTCGCACGTCAACGCCATGTCGCGCAAACCAGCCGGACAACTGCTCGCCGTAGAGCGTATCCAGCGGCACCGCCGGAATTCTGACTTCCCATCCGTAACGGTTGGCCACAAATCCGTCGGCAAACACCTTACGGGCCGCCGCGACGCCGATGCGGTCCAGCGATTCGCTCAATGCGCTGACCAGCACGACCTGCCAAAATCTTTCGATCAAGTCGGCGGACTGCTGATGCGCCGGCAGCCAATCGGCGATCGACTGATCGTCACGTTCGGCCGTGTTGGGTTTAACCAGCGCCGAAAGACCACCGAGGAGGCGCAGCTTCTGTCGCCGTGAAAAATACCGCAACCGCCACAGCGCCGGCAGCAGATGCAACGGAGCCGGTAATAACGCCGCCGCGAAGCGGCTTTGTTCGCCGCGGGGGCCGATAAACCACAATTCATGCTGCGTGCGGAGGAAATGGGCAATTCCCACCGTCTCGCAAAAATGGTCGAAGTTCGTGCAGCAGCCCATCGAGACGTGCTGGCAGTTGTCGATTTTGCTCCCCGTCGTGGCATCCACAAAGGAACTCGCCCGGCCGCCGAGCCTGGGCCGCGACTCCAACAGGGTGACGGACAGGCCCGCCTCCCCCAACGCGGACGCGGCCGCCAATCCGGCCAATCCCCCGCCTACAATCACGACCGTTGAATCTGCTGTCATACCGACAAATGGCTCCCGGATGCCTCCTGAAACTGCAGCGCTGACGGTAGCAAATCCCGCACGGACAATGAAGCGCTCCGGAGGGCAGATTCGCACAATTCGCGGTCTGTCGGGTGGAGGAGTTCATGTTGCATCTCTATAATTCGTAATGCCTTATGACAAGTCGCTCTCGTCCGGCCCTTCGCCGCTGTCCTTCGCGATGAGCTGAGTAGGGCAGATGCCCGTCACGCAAGTGGGTGTGGAGACGGCCGAATTGGGCGAATCTTTGCCCGTCCGGTTGATTCGCGGGGTGGGCGTTTGTATAACTCGTCTAACGAATTGGGCTTACCGTCCGCGCCGAGCTTCACGACCGCCTCCTCAGGCAGTCTCTGGCACGGATGCCACGATTGGCTGGCCCAGCACTGGCGGACAAGCCGCCAGTGGCACCCCGCTTTACTCGACGGATCGCGGGGACGAAACTGATTACAATACCGAAAAAAATCTAGACCGGCGATTCGCCGCAATTGGAATCTAAAAAGGTACGTAGAGTATGGGTCATTACACGGGACCGAAGGCACGCATCAACCGCCGCTTGGGCGGAATCATTTTTGAGGACGCTGGGGCACGTAAGGCGTATGAGAATCGTGATTTCCCCCCCGGTATGCACCAACGCCGCCGGAAGGTGACCGACTACGGGATCGCCCTGACCGAAAAGCAGAAGATCAAGTACTACTACGGTCTCCGTGAGAAGAAGTTGCGGAGGTATTTTGAAAAGGCGAAGCACATCAAGGGGAACACCGGTGAAAACCTGATGATCCTTTGCGAACGGCGACTGGACAACGTCGTCCGCCGCGCCGGTTTCTGCTCGACCCGTCCCCAAGCCCGACAGGGGATCGTGCACGGTCACTTTTGCGTGAACGGTCAAAAGGTGGACCGCCCGTCGTATCTCGTCCGTCCCGGCGACACGATCACCATCCGTAATCGCCCGAACCTTAAAAAGCTCTACGCCGAACTGGCCCAAGCGCCGCGGCAAGAGGGGGGGACCGGCTGGTTGGGCTTTGACGCCAGCGAACTGCAAGCCACCGTCGGGGCACTTCCCGGACCGGAGGACATCAGCCTGCCGGTCGAAATCAACACCGTCGTGGCCTTCCTGTCGCGGTAGTACGACGATCGAAATTCACACAAAAAAGCCGCGGACCTTATCGCGAGGTCCGCGGCTTTTCTTACGACTCCAACTGGTTTCAAAACCCTCTGACGCGTCACGCACGCATTTGCACGATCATTCACGAACAAGCGCAACCGGGTTTTGAAACTGCTTCTAACAGATGGAAGCTATCACTTCTGGCCATCCGGCGCCGGTGACTTTTCGACGAACTCCAGCGACTTGTCGATCAGGATTTCACCCGTCATTTCTCCCAACGAGGTCCTCGATACATACTCGTAGCGGTCGAAACTGCCGAAGTCGACTTTGGTCAAGATATAACCGAAGGCGTCGTTGGTCAGGCCGAACAGCAGATTGTGCCGCCCGCGCATCTTGCGTTTGAGATAAAAACCGATATTCGGCAGCGCTTCGCCGGGGATCGTGAGGATCTGAGCGTCGCCGATATTCACCAGGTTGATGCGGGTCGTGATGCTGTGGTCGCGGTTATGGGGATATTTCAGCGGCGAGCCGAGGATGATTGCCCACATCAGTTCCGAATCGACGGGAAACCGCACGTCGATCGCGTCGCAGAACAGTTGCGGGTCTTTCTGCAGGGGGGCGTCCTTGATGATCCGCTCCGCTTCGTTCGCCATCAGATGCCCGATGCGGACGCACTCTTCCCAGGTTCGCGAACCGTACCAATAACCAGTCAGCGGGTCCTTTGGCTTGTCCAGGTCGCGGTTGTCGGCAGTGATCATGCCCCCTTGTGCCCCGTTCATGAACAGTGCCATGCCGCCCAGGTCCTTCTCGAGCTTGTCGCACAGCGGGCCGACCAGATCGGGGCTGAGCAGTCCCTCGTCGTTTCCTAGCACCTCGGGGTGAACGGCATAATTGACCAACGTGGCAATTGTCTTATTCTCGGGGGTCACCGCCTGGATTACGCTCATCCGCCGGTCGTAGAGGTTGGGGGCATAGTAGTTAAAAGCGATCTTCCCCTGGGCTTCGCCGGTGTTGATCTTTAAGTAGGCCGGCTGCAGCTTGTCGAGCGCCTCGTTGATCGCCTCGGCCGTCTTTTTGCAGACGTCGTCCATGAACTCGAGGTCCCCCGTGTGCCCACCCGTCGGCAGGGGAAAGGCATAACAGTCCGGCGCGCTGTGGGTGTGGGTGGAACCAATGAGGATATTCTGTGCGGGAATTCGCGGGACCTGTTTGTTCACCCGGTCGGCGAGCACCGAAGGAAACCCCAATAAATCCAGGCTGACCACGGCGACGGTGGTGTCGTCTTTTTGAAACACGATGGCCCGGGCGGTCAGTTCCCCCTGCTTGCCGGTCGCCGGTTGTGGGATTCCCACACCGCCGGAAATCGGCAGCAGCGGATCGGGCGTAATTACCCGCATCCCGGCTCCAACTTGCAACTCGGCCCACGCGGACGACGGCCCCCAAATCAGCCCGCACAGCAGGCACGTCGCATAAATGAGAAAACGCATCATAACAATCTCCGATAAACGTAAGGCGAACAACTGGTGATGATTCGAATGAGAGCCTGTTCGTCGGTATTGTCGCGAAAAAGTAGGATGCGTCGCGACGCACCTTTCGATGTAGGACAGTTAATGGTTCCTACTGAAATACGACTTTAAGCAACGAAGCCGCTCGCCCCGACCCTCTCCCGAGGAGAGGGAGAAGTCTGTGAGCGTTGCACGTATCTGGCGCGTCGGTCGACCTAGTGCTTTCAACCGTTTCAAACCGGCCGGCGACTCAATCATCTTCGCGAAGCCAAGCCCACGCTTTGTCCATTTCCGACGATTCGAAATACTGCACTTTGGCCATCGTGAACGGCTTGCAGACCTTGGCCATCCACTCTTCCCACTTCTTTTCGCCCACGAGCGCGATCCGTTCGATAGACGTGCAGTGTTTGGTAGCGAATTTGATGTCGTCCCACAGGGCGTGCATGTCCCAGCCGTGAAAGTCGTGGAATTGCGTCAACAGGCGGATTTTGCCGTGCGTCTCGACCGCCTTTTCCACAATGGGGACGAACGTCTTGTAATCTTCGTCATGCAATTTGCCGCTGAGTTGGAAGGCCAGGATGTTACTATCACTGGATTCGATTTCGATAATCATCTGTTTCTCCCTGCGAGTCGTCAGTAGGTAAGAAGTTCATCCGGTCGCTTTGCGAAATCGTAAGCAGTCCGGCCCAAAAACTCCACCGGAATTGAACGGATTTGGCCCGGTTGCTAAGAAGGGGCCTGTGTCCTTTCACAAGCCGAGATTGGAAACGATGTCCCAAAAAATCCGCGTAGCCGCCGTCGAGGAGATCCCGCCGGGGACGGCCAAAGAAGTTCTGGCGGGCGAACGCATCTTGGCATTGTATCACGTCGACGGCGAGTTTTATGCGCTCGACGGCATTTGTCCGCACGCCGGTGGCCCACTGGGCCAGGGGATCTTGCAAGGACAGATCGTCACCTGCCCCTGGCACGGCTGGCAGTTTGACGTGACTGACGGCCGGCACTGCCTCAATAGCCGCCTGCATCAACAGACGTTTCCGGTGACCGTTGACGGAGGCGAGGTGTTCGTCGAATTGGGATGACGCGGCGCCCGCAAACTCTGCGCAGCTTTCCCCGGTTTTCCGCTATTTTGCGACAATCCGCTAAAACCGGTTTTCTCGTTATCACCGCGCTAATCGTCGGCCGATATCACACAAGCAGGTCACTAGAGCCAGTTTCAAAACCCGGTTGCGCCTGTTCGCGGATCTGCCATATGAGTGTGTGCGCGACGCGTCCGAGGGTTTTGAAACCAGTTGTATGTTTCAGGCTGGATTGAGATCGACCTGTCGGGCCTTTCCGGTCAACGGCGTGCTTCGCCATGCCCATCAAACCAACGACATTCGGGGTTTCCGGGAATATTTGATATGAGAACACAAAAAATCGGTTTCGTTTTGACCTTGTTGATGGTGGCTGGCCTGTCGGGCTCGGCCTCCGCTGGTGATGCCAACTGTGACAATGGCTATTGCAATGGGGATGGCGAGCACTGCAGTTGGTTCGCTGACGAGTATGATCATCCTGGCGGAACGCGGCAGAAATACAAATACGGCAAATACTGGCCTCCTTACGCCCGTCCGGTGGGATGTAAAGAGCCGTACATGCACCGCTACCACCGCGCCCATTACTGGCCCTATCCCTACAACTGTGCCGACCGCTCCGCGGTCCGTCAGGTGATCGATCAACAGTCTTACAATGGTTGGATGAAATATACGACCTTGTACGCCTACCACTTCAATCCCGAAACGCAGGAACTGAATCAATCAGGTCGACTGAACTTGCGCCGGATAGCTCTGTGCACTCCCGAGAAATACCGCACGGCGTATGTGGCGGCGGCGATGGACCCGCAAGATTGCGAGATCCGCATGGCGAACGTGACCACGGCGCTGACGACGATTTGCGGTTCGGAAGCTGGGGCCCCTCCCATTCATCTCCGCGTCGCCCAGTCGATCGGCACGCCGGCTGAGGAGGTTTACCTGATTCGCGGGGCGTATCTGCAAAGCACCCCCGCGCCGCGGCTGCCGTACCTGCCGTATGGTGCCACTGCTCCCGCGGCTGAATAACACAGCCGGGGATCGGAATCGAAACAGCGAGTCAACCGGAGCCGCATGCGGCTCCGGTTTTTTTGTTGGTTCCAGATCGCGACAGCAATAGCAGGGTGATTTTGCGTGTTACAGTTCAATTGAGATAAAAACCGCCGACTGCGGCGGCAGACCGGGCACGACTCCGGCCTGACGCCGCACAATCGGAATAAACCGAACGAAAGAGTTGTCACCGATACGATTGTGCCGATGCGCGATCAGAACGCGGGCCTATTCAAGGTAACGCCCGGAACAGGCAACCGCCGCATTAAGCGGCCCGTGGGAGCATTCCACACGGGATCACCTGTTCGGAGTTGACCCTTCACACAATTTGTAGCTCCGGGGGGAGCCATGATCGATCATGGCTCCCCCCGGAGCTACAAA
>CALFYU010000277.1 GCA_937952455.1 uncultured Planctomycetaceae bacterium | reverse complement strand
TGGTTGTGGTGGGGGGATTTTGCTTTCACGACTACTATCGCCACCAGCAGATGAGCTACCCCAAGGCGTTTTATACGACGTACTGCCTAATCTTTATGGAGCACATCTACGAGTACCCGGAACATTGGCTGCTGCAATTGTTTTATTGGGTGCTGCCCCCGCTGGGCTTGGCGGTGATTCTCGACGGCATTGTGCAGTTCAGCTACCACATTCTGCGGCGAGACGACAACAGCAAGGAGTGGATGCAGGCCATGGCCAAGACCTACAACAACCATGTGATCCTTTGCGGTTTGGGGCGGGTGGGACTGCGGATATTGCAGCAGCTCCAACAACTCGGCGAAGAAGTGATCGTGCTGGAAAAAAACGCCGCCTCCTCAAATATCCCCTACGCCAGAAAACACGAAGTCCCGCTGTTCGTGGGAACCGGCCGCGAAGAAGGTCTCCTGGAGGAGATGAATCTCGCCAGCGCCAAGTCGATTATTCTGGCCACCGACGACGACTTGGCGAACCTGGAGATCGCCCTCGATGCGCGGCGTCTGAATCCCAACATCCGCGTCGTGATGCGGATGTTCGATCAGGAACTCGCGTCAAAGATTCGCGAGACGTTCGACATGCAAATCGCCTTTAGCACCTCCGCGCTGGCCGCTCCCCTGTTCGCGACGGCTTCGACCGATCCCTCGATTACCAATTCGTTTTACGTGGACGGGAAACTGCTGGTCGTTGCCGAAATCGACATCGCCAACGGCTCCTCGCTCGTCGGTCGCGACGTCCGCACGCTCCGCCGCAACCACGACATCTACGTGATTACTTGCAAACGGGCCGGGCAGGCCAATTTTTACCCCGAAGGGGACCTCAAACTAGCTGTGGCGGAACGCATCACGATTCAGACCGAGGCGCCGATGCTGAAGCAGGTGCACCGGTGGAACGGTGGCGAAATCGCACATTGACAAAAAATGTGTACAAAGGTATACTATTGACTTGGCAGCCGGCGTGTTGGTTTGCGGCTGCGTTCGGGAGTTCGCCAGTTCAAGCCGCCATGTCGCAAAAGCCTGCCCCTAAACGTCGTGGAGCGCGCGTCTCGCCCCAAAATCGCTATCTGGCGACGGAGCGGATCGACGACTTGGAGCAGCTCGAATTTGATGACGAGTTGCCGGACGCACAATTCCTCCGCACGCAATTTCTGCCGGACGACTCCCGTAGCATCGTCAGCGAAAATGACAGCCCGGATTTGTCGTTTCGATATTCACTGAATCCCTATCGCGGCTGCGAACATGGCTGTGCGTACTGCTATGCGCGGCCGACGCACGAGTATTTGGGCCTGAGCGCCGGGGTGGATTTCGAGACTCAGGTCTTCGTCAAACACCGCGCACCGGAATTGTTCCGAGCATGGCTCAATCGTCCGGCATGGCAACCCGAGGTCGTCTGTTTTTCGGGGGTGACCGATTGTTACCAACCGGCGGAACGGCGGTTTGCACTGACGCGCGGCTGTTTGCAGGTGGCGCTCGAATCGCGGCAGCCGGTGGCCATCGTGACCAAGAACATGCTCGTGCTGCGCGATCTGGATCTGCTCACCGAGATGTCGGCGCGCAGATTGGTCAGCGTCAACGTCAGCCTGACTACGCTGGATCACGAGTTGGCGTGGACGATGGAGCCGCGAACCAGTTCGCCCGCGCGGCGGTTGGAGGCGATTCGCCGATTGGCCGACGCCGGCGTGCTGGTGCGTGTCCTGACGGCACCGGTGATTCCCGGTCTGAATGACAGTGAGATTCCCCAGTTGCTCGGCGCAGCCGCCGATGCCGGAGCGCAGTCGGCGTCCTACATCTTGCTACGGCTTCCGTTGACGGTCAAACCGGTGTTTTTGGATTGGCTCGCGGCGCACTATCCCGATCGGGCGCCAAAGGTTGTTTCCCGCATTCAAAACGTGCGCAGCGGAAAAATGAACGACAGTCAGTTCGGCGTCCGCCATCGCGGCAGTGGAAACATCGCCGCTCAAATCGGACAGTCGTTTCGTCTCTTCGCTCGCAAGCACGGACTCGACCAGCCGCTGCCGCCGCTCGATTTTTCACAGTTCCGCCCGGTGCCTGCAGCGGGTGGACAGATGAAGCTGTTTTGATAGCGAGCCGAAAGTGGATGCCATCTGGCGGCTTGTCCGCCAGTGCAGATTCTCTCGCTGTCAGTCGCTTCCGCCGAGCAATCCCAAGATTCCGAGGGCGTAGAAGGTGTATTCCACGTCGGCCTGTTCATCCCAGCCGGCACCGCGGAATCCGCCGTCGGGGAATTCCAATGCCCCGACGAACCGTTCCACCGTGTGCGGTTTGAGCAAATCTTCGATCCCCAAATCTTGGCAGGTCAAAAGCCCCGTGAAGGTCGAGAGCGTATCGGAAAACGGGATGCGGGTGTTGGCTTGAAAGCCCCCTTCATCGCCGCGGACCTCGCGTAAGAACGCACGTACATCTTCGTGCAGTTCGTCGTCAAACGCGTCATACATCCGCAGGATGGCGACGGCGGCAGCTGTCGGATTCGTGCCGCTGCGTTTCATGGGGGCGATCTCCACAAACCCCCCGTCGTCCCGCTGGCGGTCGTAGACGAATTGAATCAAGCGATTGGGCTCGGGGACGTTGCGGCCGATGAGTTCGTAACACAGGGCAATCAAAAACGAATGGTAGGTACTCCCGGCCGCCCCTTCGTGTCCCTTGGCATAGCCGCCGTCGGCTGTGCGGAAGCTTTCCAAGAATTCGGCAAGCCGCTGGGCCCAGTTCGCATCGTGCTCGGCCAAGACGTCGATTCCGGCCGTGGCTTGTACGATCAGCGCGCAGTACAGCCAACTGACAATATCGATCACCGACCCACCGAAGGGGTCGATGCTCTTCAAGTACCCGGCAACGCGGCGGCAGTCTTCGGGGGTGATCACGCCCAAGACAGCCAGGCCGCGCACGGCGAATGCGGAGTAGTACAAGTCGGATTGTGGCGGCAGATCCTCGGCGGCGTCCTGCAGTTCTTCGGGGTCCTCCCGCCCGCAGAATCCCCCATCGCTTGTTTGCCGCGAGAGAATAAACCGCCGATGCCGGTCGCGCCGCTGGGGATCGAGCATCGCTAATCCGGCGGTGAGGCGGTCGCCCAGTTGCAGAAGATACGGTTCGGCGGACATGACAAGCTGGCTGTTATGCGCCGACGGACCCCAAAATCGGCAGCGGGGCGAGAACGGCCGTGGCCGGCGCATGGGAGGACTCTTCGGCCAGCACCGTGTCGACCATGAAGTATAACAGTTGCCGCAGCGCGTCGGGCTGGACGTCGTCCGCCAGCGCTTCGGCGCGGGCCCGCGACTTGTCGACCAGCGCGTGGGCTTTTTCAAAGACGCCGCACTCGTCATAAATCCGCTGCAGCCGGCCGAGGCGAAAACCGCCGTCGCCGCTACCGGTGAGGATGGCCTCCAGTTCTTCGCGCTGCGCGGGGTTGGCTGCCTCCAGCGCTAAGGCGAGTAACAACGTCGGCCGCAGGGCGAGGGCGTCCTGCCCGGCGATCAGCTTGTTGTCATCGTCCCCCTGCCAGTCCTTAAGGTCGTTGAGGATTTGAAACCCGACCCCCAGATGCCGGCAAAACGCGGGAATCATTTCGCGATAGTCGTCAACGTTGCCCCCCATTCGCAGACCGGCAAACAGCGCCGCTTCAAACGCCGGCGAGGTCTTGAGGGCGTAGATCTTAAGCGCATCGATCGGCGTTAGTTCGAAGTCGGCATTCGCCTGCCAGCGCATTTCGGCCCCCTGTCCGTCGCACAGCTTGATGTGTGCCTTGGCCATGCTGTCCAACACGTCGGCTACAACCTCGCCGCCCAGTTCCTCGGCGCCGCGGCTGACCAGGCGGTAACCCAGACCGATCAAATAGTCGGCGCCGTTGATCGCCGTGCCGACTCCGTCGGG
>CALFYU010000276.1 GCA_937952455.1 uncultured Planctomycetaceae bacterium | reverse complement strand
GCGTGTGCGTCGTGACCAAGCCCGTTTCGTTGCTCACGGCCGTGGCGCGGACCGTGTAGTTGCCAGGTTGGCTGTATCGTTTGCTGATGTGCAGACCCGAAATCCCGGAAACGACCCGCGGCGTGCTGCCGTCGCCCCAATCGACGGTGTAGGTGTATTCCTCGTGGGTCACCGTCGGGCCGTAGAGTTTTAAGGAGACCACCAGTCGCTGACCGACAACTCCTTTGTTGTCGCCACGGATCCGCAGCACCGCCGTGTCTTCGCCGTAGACCCGCACCACGTCAGTTCGGTAAGCGCCCTCATCGTCGACGACCTTCAGCCGCACGACGGCGTTGCTTTGTCCGTTTAAGTCCGCAGCGGTGAAATAGGGACGGACACCGACCGCATCGTATTTGCCATCGTTGTCATAGTCCCAGAAGTAGCTCAGCGTGTCTGCCGGCTGATCGACGTCGTAACTGCCGCTGCCGTCGAGTTGAATCCGATCGCGGACGCCCAACACATACGGTCCGCCCGCATCCGCCACGGGCCGCGTGTTGATAAACGGCGTCACGACAATCACCAAGCTCACGGTGCCGTCGGGCGTCGTTCCCACCGTCACATCGTCGACGTTGACCGTCACACTCAGAATCGGATTGGTGTCGCTGTCGAGAACCGCGCCGGCCTTGAGAAACAATTCAGTGCCGATAATCTCGAATAACGCCGCGTCCGCTCCGGTGAGCGACAACACGTTCGTGCCCAGTCCGTCGTCGCTGACGGCGATATCGGCCACCTTAATGCGGAACGTGGTATCGGTATTCTCGGGTAATGTAGTGACCGCGTTGCCCAGCCCCACAATGGGCGGCTCGTTGACATTGCTAACGGCGATCATCAGCGCCGCACTGTCATCGGGCATGCTCCCCACGGCGGGGTCATCGACGTTGACGATGACACTCAAAACCGGTTGCGATTCGTGGTCGAGAAAGGTGTTTGCCTTAAGGAACAGCTCACTTCCCACGATCTCGAACAACGCCGCGTCCGCCCCGGTGAGCGAGAGCACGTTGGTGCCGTTCCCGTCGTCGGTGATCACGATATCGGCGACCTTCACGCGACTTGTCGTGTCGGTATCCTCCGGCAGGCTCGTGACCGTGTTCTCCAACGCAACCAGCGGGGCGTCGTTTTGTTCGATGACGCTGATTGCCAGTGAAGCGCTGTCGTCGGGTGTGCTCCCGACCGTCGTGTCGTCGACGTTGACCGTAACGTCCAATACGGGATTGCCAATGCGGTCCAACACGGTGCCCGCTTTGAGGAACAATTCGTTTCCGTCAATCTCGAACAGATCGGCATCCGCCCCCGTGAGCGAAAGTTCGTTCGTCCCCTCGCCGTCATCATCGATCACGATATCGGCGACCTTCACGCGGGACGTCGTATCGGTGTCTTCGGTCAAATCCGTAATCGTGTTCGCCAGCGTGACCATCGGTGGCGCGTTGTAATACATCGAATAATTGAGAATAGGGTCCCCGGTATCGGACGCCCATTGGCCGTCGGCCAACTCGCCGCTCGCCTCCAGAGAAAACGAGAGGTTCATGATTCTGCTTGGATTGATAATCGGCGTTCCAGAGGGATCGACCAAAAAACCCTTTAGCGGCGCCCGCATCTCCAACTCGTGCCCATCGGCCGAAAGCGCGTAGCTGACGATGCCCGGCACGACCGGCCCTTTATCACGGACGAGAATGATCTGGTCGTCGGTGTCGGTCTCCGTCCCATTATCCTGATAGACCCATTGGGAATAGTGGTCATACGTCCCGGGTAGTATATTGACGAATCCCGGCGTATATGGTCCATCGTTCCCCTCAACGTATTCCCCCGACGTCTGATCGAGGAACGCTTGGTTGAGCTCGTCCTCATTGAGTGCTCCGTGATTTAGGTAATGCCCTGTATTGAACTCACCGTCGTAGAATTCAATCTCGGCATTCATATCGTAGCCGTCGGTCGTCGGATAATACCCGCCTTCATGGAGTGGATATCCGGTATTAACATCGTTGTCGATATCGATAGTGACGATCACGTAGTAGCGGCCAGCTTCGCCGCCGCCCGACGAGTCCTGCGTCCGACCGATTTCCCCCGCGGCGCGAAAGTAAAAGTAAAGATTCTCCGCATCATGCGTGACTCGGTACTCCAAGAGGTCGACGTCCGGATGATTCACCAGCGCGGGCTCATCGTTTACTTGTTCATGATCGGTATCGTTCGGGTCGCCGGCTGGGTCGTTGCGGCCGGCTTGGTCGGCCGTATCCCAGTCGTCAAAATTGCCGTCGATAATGATCGGCGGCGCCGCCGTAAGCACCAGGCGGTCTTCGAGGCATTCCAGCGCCAACATTCTCCCTGTGGGTCGTTCCCGATCGACTTTTTGTCGCCCCGCGAGGTGACTCCACACTCCCAATGGTCGTCGATGGTCTTCCTTCACCCGTTTGCGCATAGTCCGGTGCCTCAATCGTAACGTTGTCGGGAATGCGGTTGCTAAAGGGATCAGCGCCCTTCATGTGCAATTGACTAGGCGTCAACCCGCGAACGAAGTGGTGCGAATACGGCGCGAGTTCGTTCGTCACAACAGCGCAGAACCTCAATCCTACCCGACCGGAAACCCTGTTACAATCATTTGCAGCCTATTTTGTCTAACAGGCCGGGCTCGATCGCACCGCTGCCCGATCGGGCCCGACTGTGACTAAGTTATGGGTGGAACAGACGATACGCTTTGTACCCCCCGCTGATGTTCACCACGTCGTATCCCGACTGCATCAGAATTCGCGTGGCCAAGTAACCGCGCATCCCAACCTGGCAATAGGCCGCAATCTTTCGATCCCGGGGAAGTTCATCCAACCGCGACCGCAGGTCGTCGACCGGGATATTCAGCGCTTCCGGAATATGCCCGGCACCAAATTCTTTGGGCGTACGGACGTCCAACAAAAGCGGGCGTTCCTCCGGCGGATAGTCCATTAAAGTCGCCACGTCGATTTGCGGATGGTCGCCCCGCAGCAGCCCTGCGGCGACAAAACCGGCCATATTGATCGGGTCCTTGGCCGATCCGTATTGCGGCGCATAGGCCAGTTCCACTTCTTCCAGGTCGTAGACGGTCATGCCCGCCTGTATGGCGATCGCCAACACGTCAATCCGCTTGTCGACCCCCGCGTCGCCGACGCCCTGCGCGCCCAACACGCGTCCCGTGTCGGGATCGAAAATCAGCTTCAGCGTCATCTGTTCCGCACCGGGATAGTACCCCGCGTGATGCGCAGGGTGGATATACACCATGCGATACGGCCGCTCCATGCGGCGTAGCGCCTTTTCCGAAGCGCCCGTCATTGCGGCCGTGCGGTCAAATAGCCCCACAATGGCCGTCCCCTGCGTCCCCCGATACCGCGAATCCCGGCCAAAAATATTGTCCGCCGCAATCCTCCCTTGGCGGTTCGCGGGTCCGGCCAACGGAACCTGCGTCGGCTCGCCGAAAGTGAAGTCCTTGACTTCAATGGCATCTCCCACCGCGTAGATCTCCGGGTCGCTCGTTTGCAGATGATCGTTCACACGAATCCCACCCCGCGGACCGACCTCCAGACCGGCATCGACAGCCAACTTGTTCTCCGGCCGAACACCGATCCCCAGCGCGACGAACTGCGCCGGCAGCGCGCGGCCCGACTTGGTATGCACAACGACACCCCCGTCGGTCGACTCGAATCTTTCGGCCGATTCCCCCAGCAGCAACGTCACCCCCTTTTCGGCCAGCAACTCCGCCAGCGGCGTGGTCATCTCCTTGTCCAACGGCGGCAGCACTTGATCCTGCAGCTCCACCAGCGTCGTCGAGATGCCGAGATGCAGAAGATTCTCGACAAGCTCCAACCCGATAAATCCCGCGCCGACAACGACTGCCTCACGCACGTTGTCATCTAGCTTGGCTTTGATGCGATCGGTGTCTTCGAGGTTGCGCAACGTGAACACGCCGGGCGAATCAATCCCCGGAATCGGCGGCCGCAGCGGGGCAGCACCGGGTGCCAGGATCAGTTTGTCGTACGACTCGTCATACTCGCGACCCGACTGCAGATCGCGAATCCTCACGCTCTTGGCCGTCCGGTCAATCGCTTCCACCGAAGACCGGACCCGCACGTCCAACCGCAGCCGGGCCTTTAATTGCTGGGGCGTCACGACGATCAGTTTGCTGCGATCTTCGATCGTCCCACCGATGTAATACGGCAGTCCGCAGTTCGCAAACGACACGTCGGGGCCGCGTTCGACGAGAATGATTTCCGCGTCTTCTGAGAGCCGACGAGCACGGGCCGCCGCCGAGGCGCCCCCGGCGACGCCCCCCACAATCACGATTTTCATTGCGCAAGATCCTTGCCGATCGAAATTTGTACAGACAGCAGCGAGCGCGCAACATAAAAACGACCCGAGGGTCGTCGCGCCGTATTCTCGCCCTCAGCGGTGTTTCGTTGCAAGCGAAGGCGAGACGATGAACGTTGATTCGCTACAACGGGTTTCAAAACCCTCTGACGCGTCGCCTTTGCACTTGTCTGACAGTTTCACATTTAGGCGCAACCGGGCTTTGAAACTGGTTCTAACAAAGCACGAAACTCGACCGGCGGTTACTCCGCCATTGACGATCGGCGAGCCGCCTCGTAGCGAAAGTCACGTGTCGTCGCCAGGATCAGGATACCCACCAGCGAGGCGACCGCGGCGATGATCCAGATCACGTGGTAGTCGACTTGGGTATCTTTGGGGAGCGTCTCCCAATCCAACCCCGGATTGGCCAATTTAACGCACCAGCCCACGACGATCAGCGCCGCCGTCCGCCCGGCGGCATAAAAACAGTTTACCGCGCCGGCCAATTGCCCAATCAAATCTGCCGGATAATATTCTGACATATACGCCTTGTGCGTCACCTCCAGCAGCATATCGCCGATGCCAAACACCAGCGCCGCCGCCATCAGTCCGCTTGGGCCGTCGCTGAAATACCCGATGCCGCAGCCGGCAATCACCAGGGTGAAGGCTCCCTGCAACGTGCGATTCTTCGCAAACCGCTCCGCAAACAGCCCCAGCGGAATGCCGGTCGTCAGCGCAATAAACGGCATCAATCCCCACGAGTCACCGTATTGCTCTTCGGAAAGCCGCAACGTCTGAATAGCATACAAAGCCGCCGAACCCACTACCGCCGTACGCGCAAACGCACGCACAAAATAGGCCGCCGCGATGCGCGGCAACATCGGCTGATGCAGAAAGTCGCCCACATAGCGTCGAACGGTCAAACGCGGACGCGACTGTCGCGGGATCGGCTGTTCGTTGAGAAACAGCGCCGCAATCGCCACGAACACGACTTGCCCCGTCGCTGCAATTGAATACATCGGTAATCCATATTGGGTGTCGCCATGCGACTGCGCGTACGTGGCCACGAGCGGCATGCCGAGCGTGAGCACGAAGAGGAAAACCAGATTCTCTGCGGTCTTCAACAAGCCCAGCGCCAACGTGCGCTGCTGCGGCGCGACCAGGTCTGCCAACAAAGGTTGATCCGACCCGTTAACGACGTCCTGAAAAAACTGCAGGACGACAATCGTCAATACGAGGACGCTGAACACGCCGATGAAGGGAATGCAGACGAGCGACAGGGCGACGATCGGCCCGGCGATCACTAGAAAAACGGCCCGCCGTCCGATCGGCGTCCAGACGCGATCACTGAGCATGCCCACGAGCGGTTGCGCGATGAAGCCGAACGCGGGATTGATGGCCAGAACGAGAAAAATCCACGTGGGATTCCGCGTGAACTGATTCAGCGTCAGCGGGAGCAGATTGACGCTCACCGCTTCGGTCAGGCTGGCCCCGAAGAAGATACTGCACAGGACCATGATGCGGCGGAGGCGCAGCCGCTCCATCGTCGCCGGTTCGGCCAACGGAGTCGCTGTGTGCTCCATGGTGAATGATTCCGTCGCCATGAGTCATCGTCGGTCGAGCTGCCGGTCATCCGACACGAAACCACATTGAACTGCATCACGCGTTGCGAAACCAGCCTCTGGCGACAACAACCGACAGCAAACCAAGACCGCGGCGGTTTATGACATCGACTTCGGGGACACGCCGTGCGCACGTCCGTTTGTCGACGGCCGCGGAATCGGTCCATGGCGGAGCGGGTCATCCGTCCGTTCCATCCACTCCGCCAAGCGAATACGAGCCGCTTCGGCGACTCCGGCCAGATCAGGGTCGTCAATCAGATTTCGCTGTTCCGACGGATCCTCGGTGAGATCGTACAATTCCTCCTGCGGCCGGTGGTTCCACAGCGAGTCGTCGTTCGTCATCGATTGCCGCGACGGCGAATTGTAGATGTCGCTGGGCAACACGAGCATGGGGCGTTCGGCGAAATTGCGAATGTACTTGTGAAATTTCGTGCGGACGCAACGGATCGGGTCGTAATGTTCGTGATAGGTTTTTTCGGCAAAGATCGCGTCGCGGTTCTGCCGGAGCCGTCCTGGGCCGCACAACAGTCCCAACTGGCTGCGGCCCTGCACGTTTGCGGGGACATCGATGCCGGCCGCCTCAAGCAGCGTGGGCATCATGTCGACGTTGGACGTCAACTCGTCGGTGGTGCTTCCTGCGGCAATGCGGCCGGGCCACCGCACCAAGCAGGCGACTTGAATGCCGGGATCGTAGAGAGTCCCTTTGGCACGCTGAAACGGCAAGCCATGGTCAGCGGTGAACACCACCAGCGTATTCTCGGCGAGTCCCGATTCGTCTAAGGCCGCCAGCACGCGGGCCACACCTTGATCCACGACGGAAATCGAACGGGTCAACTCGGCGAATTCGCGCCGCGTCGGTTCATTATCGGGCAGGTAAGCGGGCAGCTTGATTTGTGAAACGTCTTCCGGCGTGACGCACGGCTGATCTTTGCATTCCGTTCCACAAAAGGGGCGGTGCACCTCCCAAAAGCCGATGTGTAGGTAAAACGGCTCGGGGTTGCGTGCACGGCTATGCAGCCAATCGGCGGCACGATGGCTGGCAATCTCAGCAAAACCTTCCGGCGACGAGTCGAGCGTGCTAACGTCCTCGGACGTCGTATCGAACGCCGAGAGCGTCCATTCGTGCAAATGCCAGATCCCGAATAATGCCGTATGATAACCTTTTCCCCGGCCGACGCTGGGCAGCAAATGCACGTTGTCATTGGGTTTCCATCCCCAATTCGCCAGCCCGAATTGTCCGTTGGAATGCGGATATCGTCCCGTCACGAGCGACGAACGGCTTTGGCTGCAGCCGGGGGACGACACGAAATGCCGATCCAGCCTCATGCCTTCGCGGGCGAACTGATTGAGGCGGGGAGTTTGGGCGACGGCGAAGCCATACGGCCCAATGTGGCACCCCAGGTCGTGTGAAATCAAGACCACGATATTGGGAGGGCGCCGACTATCAGCGGGATCGATCATTCATCCACCGCAGGAAAATCGAATGGGGTATTACTTCTATCGAACGCCAACACGAACCGCACACAGTTGCGAAATCAACTTTCGTCGTTCGTCACCGGTCCCGGTAACGTTTCCATAATTCGTTCAAACCGGCGGCGGGCTGTAAGGACTTCGGGATCGGTTGAATTCGTAACGTTCTTATAGTTCGTTCCGTCGCGACTCTCGCCGCAGTCGTAGAATTGACCGTCTCCCTCCAAAAGCCAGCGCTGATCGCGCAGCAGGCGTTCGTCGGCCAGATAGCTGAAGATCCAATCCCGACGGGGACCTGGGCGATCCAACAGCGTGGGCACCATGCTCACGCCGTCAATCTCTCGGTCCTCGGGCAATGGAGCGCCGGCCAGTTCCGCAAACGTCGGCAAAACGTCACTGAGATCGGTCAAGTCGTCGGTCGTTCGTCCTGGCTGAATTCCCGGACCCCGAACGATCATCGGGACACGGGATCCCAATTCGGTTACGTCCCCCTTGCCGTGCCCCTGTGTGCCGTTGTCGCCGGTGAAAAAGATAAACGTGTTGTCCCCCAGCCCCAGTTCGTCGACCGTCCGCGTAATCCGTCCAACCAGGTGATCCATGTATTCAACACTCGCCCGCAACTCTCCTTCGCCAATCCGCTGACCGGGGTTCTTCAGATCGGGGACAGCCCGCAGCGGCTTATGGACGAGCGCCATCGAGTAATAAACCACAAACGGCTCCGATTTGTGCTCGCGGATGAAATCACACACAAAATCGGTAAAGATGTCAGGCCCGTAATCGTCGGCGGTTGTGGGGCGCAGTTTCGCATCGACCATGATGCCGGGATGCCAATACCGCTTCGCCCGGCCTTTTTTGGCTTGCAGACTTTGATTCGGATCAAATTTGACGCGGTCGATTCCAGTGACCGGATCAATGTCCGGCAATTCGTGCTTCCACAGCCACATACAGTACGTGTCGAATCCACAGTCAAAGATCCGGTTTTGTGGACTGCCGGGAAGCTGCCATTTTCCGGCAATGCCCGTGGCATAGTTCTTTTGTTTGAGGATGTCGGCGAAAGTAAGCTCGGCGGCGCCGATATCGAATTGAGGGGAACCGGGCAGCGGCGAATACTTATCTTCCAGGAAATCGAACCAACCCGTGCGGAAGCCGTACCGGCCCGTCATGATCAACATCCGCGTCGATGTGCATTTGGGCGTGGCATAACAGGTCTGATATCGAAGTCCCTGCTTGGCCAGTTGGTCCAACTGCGGCGTCTGATGCTCCGGATGCCCGTAACAGCCCAACTCGCCCGCCCCCAAATCGTCCGCCATGATCAGCACGATATTCGGGGGAGCCGCCGCAGCTGGGGACGCGAGCGCGAAGAGTACGAGTCCCCAAGCTGCGAGATCAAAGCGGCGCAGCCGCGAGTTTGTTTCAACACACATAATTCCTATTGCCTCCCGGTGGAATTCCCAAACCACGATCGCATCGATGCGCCGTGACAAGACCGCCTTAACGGCTCTGCTACTTCGGTGGCTGCGCGCTGGACACCAAATCAAAGTCGTACGGCGAACCGTCTTCTTTGATTTCGACGGTCAATGTCGACCGACCGAGTTCGTACTGCTTGGGAATCGTAATCGTCGATTCCTCGCCCGGGATGGGGTCTCCCATTGAGAAAGAGACCTTGTTTTCCCCGCTAAACGCACCCTCCTGGCTGAACGTAAACGCCATCTCGTAATAGCCGTTGGAATCGGTCAGCCCGATGGTTTCCGGATTTTGCGGGTGTTTGAACCGCACCTCGACGTTCGGTGCCGGTTCACCGTCCAGCGTGACTGTGCCGTAGGCCGTCACCAGCCCCTCTTTCATCTCCACCCCGCCGCAGACGGCAGCGGGGTTGGCGAGCAGCAGTCCAACGAGCGCTTTCACCGCGAATGCGGAGGCCCCCGCACTGGCGTTGAAAATATCACAATTGGGAACGTGGCAGTGCATCACAACTCCTCGACCGAAAACTGCGTTAATATCAATTGCAATTTCATTTAACCCGTCGCCCGCATCAGAAAGCGATCACTGCCGATCGGTGTGTTCCCCTCAGAAATTCCGCCGCACGAGCCGGTCTCGCGCGGCGGAACCAAAGAAGAGAGATAGCATCCTTCAGTACGCCGAATATCGCGTTCCATTTCTTCAACCGAGCGGCTTCGTTCGCGAATCCGCGGCCACCACTTAGAATTCACCCAATACCAAACGGTCGCTGCGAGAATGCAGCCATTGAAAAA
>CALFYU010000275.1 GCA_937952455.1 uncultured Planctomycetaceae bacterium | reverse complement strand
ACCTGATCGTCAAGGTCCGCCGCCGGCGTCCCCTTGCGGGCACTGAATGGAAAAACGTGGATTTTCATAAAACCTGCCCGGCGGCAGACGTCGAGCGTTTCCTGAAATTCGGCGTCGGTTTCTCCGGGAAAACCGACGATCACATCGGTGCTGAATGCTGGATTATCCAGCTTTTCGCGCAAGAGTTCCATTTTGTCCAAAAACATGTCGAGGCTGTATCGCCGCTTCATCCGCAGCAGCACGTTGCGCGATCCGCTTTGCAGCGAGGGGTGAAAGTGCGGGCACAGCTTTTCAGTTGACGCGACGACCTTGACGAAGTCGGGCGAAATCTCAGCCGCCTCGATGCTCGACAGCCGCATCCGCCAGTCGCCGGGGATGCGGTCCAGGGCTTCGATCAAGTGCGCCAACCGAAACGGCGGCCGGCCGCTGCGGCCCCGCGTTGCTTCGACGCCGTAGTGCCCCAGGTGAATTCCACAGAGCACGATCTCTTTGTGCCCGTTGTCCACCAGCCGGCGGACTTCCTGCTGGATGTCTTGGGGAGGACGGCTCCGCAATCCGGGGCGGACCTGGGGGATGATGCAGTAGGTGCAATTGAGAATACATCCGTCCTGCACTTTGACATATGCCCGGCGTCGACCTTCGAACGTGCTGATCCCGGTGGGAAAATCATTCACACCCACGCGGGCCAACACGTCGGGGAGTTCCCGTTTGTCCTCGACGACCTCCAACACATTGGGCAACTTGGCCAGCGTCTCCGGTTCGCGGGTGGCATAGCAACCCATGCCAATCGTCCGCGCGCCGGGATTCTCGCGGCCCACTTGGCCGATCAATTGCCGCCCTTTGGAGTCACCGGTGGCGGTGACCGTGCAGGTATTCACCACGCACAGGTCGGCGTTCTCGTCCTCGCCTGCTTCGCGATAGCCGCCGCGAACCAGCGCCTCTTTGACCAATTCCGTTTCGTACTGGTTGACCTTGCAACCCAGCGTGACCAAACGGCAAGTCGGCTGTGACATAACAACTGATGCTTTGTGAAAAAATCCGCTTAGCGAAGAAAATCCTGAAGGCCAGTGAAAACCCACCCGTTGGCAATTTGACTGCTCCCTCTCCCTTTGGGAGAGGGTTGGGGTGAGGGCTTTCGCGTTACAAGTTGTAATACCAAGTTGTAACACTTGGTCCGTCTCGTCCCCAGTTAGAAAAACCTGCCCGTCCGCGCCGAACGTGGCTCGCGCCGCACCGCGGCCCCTCTCCCGGAGGGAATGCGGGGATGAATATCGGCGAGAAACGGCGGGAGATGCCCCATTTTTTCCGGACAATTCCTGCGACCGTGCAGTTCGCACAGTATAATAGTCATAGCGTCCTGCGGCGAGTCCGGCCGCCGCAAAGAGATTCCGATTGCAGCCCACGACGTTCGATCGCAGGGTCCAGAAATTACGGAAGCCCCCAGGAAATGACGGTTCTTAGACACTGCCTGGTTTTGATGTCAGCCATTGCGCTGGACGCGACCGGTGCGTGGGCCGCGGAGGCGGAACCGGCGAAAGTGTACCAAAAATACGTCGTGGCCGCCGATCATCCGGCTGCCAGCCGGGCCGGGCTGGACGTACTGGAACGAGGCGGAAACGTGGTCGATGCCGCCGTGGCGACGTCGTTTGCGCTGTCGGTTGTGCGTCCCGATAGTTGCGGAATTGGCGGCGGCGGATTCATGGTGATTTGGAATGCCGAGACGCAAACCTCGGTCGCCATCGACTATCGCGAGCGGGCTCCCATGAAGGCGACCCGCGATATGTTCGTTACGGAAGACAAGAACGGCCGCAAACTCTCCAGCCGTGTCGGCGGGGCGGCGGCCGGAATTCCGGGAACTGTTGCCGGGTTGTACCACGCGCACAAGAAATACGGTCATTTGCCTTGGGCGGACGTGGTGGCGCCGGCCATCCGGCTTGCCGAACAGGGAGTGTTGGCCGATGCCCACGACATCGAGATTCAACAGACCGTTTTGTTGATGCTCGTCCTGCAGCGCAATGCGCGCGAGCGATTCGCCCCACTGTATCGGGACTATTTGGATTCGGGACGGTTGTTGACAACGGAGGACCGGATTCGCTCGCCGCAAGCCGAGGTGTTGAAGCTGATCGCCGAGCAGGGACGCGACGCATTCTATACTGGGCCAGTAGCGGACGCGCTGCTTGCGGCCGTCAACGAACACAACGGCATCTGGGTCCGCGAGGACCTCGAAAAAATGGACGCTGTCGAACGGCGGCCGCTACATGAAGATTTCGCAGGGAATACGATTCTCACGATGCCCCCTCCCTCCAGCGGAGGAATCGCGCTGTTGGAGACATTAAATATACTGGCGGCCTTTGAACGGGACCATCCGCAACAGCAGTTGCCCTCCGGGACCCCACATGAGGCCGCCGCGGTCCATTTGGTAGCCGAAGCGCTCAAACATGCCTTCGCCGACCGGGCGGAGTTTCTGGGAGATACCGACTTCGTCTCGGTGCCGGTGGCGCGGTTGACAAGTCCCAAGTATGCCGAGCAGCTCGCCGCCAAGATCGACATGTCGCGCACGCACTCGCCTGAGGCCTACGGCCGGTTCCAGGGATCGAACGATGCCGGGACCAGCCATTTCTGCGTGCTCGATGCCGAGGGGAACGCCGTTTCGTGCACCGAGACGATCAACACCCCCTTCGGCTGTCTCGTCGTCGAGCCGAAATTTGGAATTGTGCTCAACAATGAAATGGACGACTTCGCCGCCGTGCCGGGCAAACCGAACGCGTTTGGCCTGATTCAAAGCGAAGCCAATGCCGTCGCCCCCCGCAAACGGCCGCTTTCCAGCATGACGCCGACAATCGTGGTCCGCGACGGCAAGGCCATCTATGCGCTGGGTGGGTCGGGGGGACCGCGGATCATCAGCGCGACGCTACAAGTGCTGCTCAATCTGACGCGGCACGGGATGGATGTGCAAGACGCGGTCGCCGCACCGCGATTTCATCACCAATGGCTCCCCGATGCGCTGTTTGTCGAACAGCCGCTCAACGAGACGCTCTCCAAAGAATTGCAGACGCTGGGGCACGAGGTGCGCCTGCAGCGCAACATTGCCGCTGTACAAGCGGCGACACGCGACGAAAACGGACTGCGCGCCGCCAGCGACCCGCGCAAAGGGGGCCAGCCGGCCGGCAAATGACGGCGACTGCTACGAACGCCGTTTGCGACCTCCGCCGGACCGCCGCGACGATTTTTTCGACGGTTTTGATTTGCCGCCGTCGGATGCCGGGGGGGATTTTTGCTGAGCGGGGGACGTCGACGCCGCGGAATCTTTGGGGGCGGACTTCGATGCCGGCTTGAGGACGTAGGCAATCGCCTCCTCCCAAGTGGGCACGTCCTGATATTTTCGCTCGCCCGGTTTCCGCTTGGACGGTTTCCCAGAGGCCCGTTCGTCGTCGGTTACGTCGTCATCGTCGTCGTCACTATCTTCATCGTCGACGTCATCATCATCGTCGTCGTCGTCGACTGCTTGCTTCACGGGCGCCGCGGATTCTTCGGACGCTTTGCCGCGGCGGCGTCCCCGTTTGCGGCGCCGGCGTTTCTTAGGCGATGGTTCCTCTGTCGTCTCCTCGGACGCTTCCTCCGCCACCTCGGTCTCGTCTTGGGTCTCTTCGTCGTCCGACGTTTCCGCCTCTACGATGGCTTCCTCAGGTGCGGCCGCCTCGACGGTTTGCTCCTCATCCGGTTGGCGGCGACGGCGGCGACGGCGGCGACGCGGACGGCGGGTTTCTTCGGCAGCGGCGGGGGCCTCCGCCGATTCCGCAGCGGTCGACTCTTCCGTTTCCCTGGTGGCCGATTCGTCACCTGATTCGTCGTCGGAATCGTCGTCGAACAGATCCGCCGCAAAGTCGGAATCAACGTCGAATCCACGCGGCTTATCGTCGGGTTTTAGCGAGGCCAACATGCCCGCCCGTTCTTCATCGGTGATCCGTTTTGGCTCGGGTCGGCGCGGCTTTTTGCCTTTTTCCGAACTGGCGGAGGACTCCTCCTGCTCGCCGTTCTCCCAATCCCAGTCGGCCAGCGCGTTCCAGAAGGGGTCTTCCTCGTCGTCCACGGCGTCGTCGAGGTCATCTTCGTCATCGAGATCATCGTCCGCGTCGTCTTCGGAGTCGTCGTCCGAATCGTCCTCGGCAACAATCGCAAACTCCTCCTCGTCATCCAATTCCGGCTCGGCTTCGTCCGAGATCTCGGCTGCGTCGTCTTCGGCCGGCTCAGATTCCAGCGCCTCGGAGGATTCATCCGTGTCGGGGCTCTCCGCCTCAACCTCTTTCGAGGCAGCGGGTTTCGGCTCGCGAGGGAGTCCTAGCAAGTCTTCGGCCAACAGGCCCCAATCATCATCTTCGTCGTCGCCGGGGGACGACTGCGGGTGGTCTTTCATGTGTAAAAAATTAACGCACGCCGCACCGCTTGACAAGAGTAGCGGCGATTTGCTGGATTCGCCCCAAGTACCCGTTTTTCAGCAAGTTACGGTGGTGTCCATAGCTGGGGACCCGAATTCGTGCCTGCTTCTCGCGGTAGTCGCCGCGCTTTGATTCGCAGGTAGGGGGCCACGAACAAACCGCGATGACGCCAACTTCCGACGGGGGCCTGCGGGTCGCCTCGATATGGTTCGGTCAAATCTTCGATCACAAACCCGCAGCGGCACAGCCCCCCGACCAGTTCTTCCCAGCGGTGCAAATACTCGACGGTCCCCGCCTCACGATAGGATTCGTCCTCCACCTGCGGCAACGAGCCCTCCTGATAATAGCGCAGCCCCAACACGTAACGGTGCCGTTCGTCCCGCTCGGAGATCTGTAGACTCGTCGGTTGTTTGTGTTGGCTGATATACAGGCCGCCGTCGCGGAGTACTCGGGCGATCTCCTGATAAACGGGGACGACGTCCGGCACGTAGCACGTGCTAACCGGCTGATGCACAATGTCATAGCCGGCATCGACCAACATATCGAGTTTGTCCATCGAGGCTTCAATGATGCGGATGTTGTAATTGCGCCGCCGGGCCTCCTGCTGGTCCTTGTTGAGCATCTCCGGACTCAGGTCGACGACCGTGACGTTGGCCCCGGCGGCGGCATAGAGTATCGATTGCCAGCCACCTCCAGCCGCCAGACAGAGCACGTCCAGGCCGCGCACGCTCGAGGGCAACCAACCCCGTCCATCCAAGACTTTGAGCGGGTCGCGGCACTCGTCGTCGCTGGCCACCTTGGCAAACTGGCTGCCGGCCCGCACCAGTCGGTCCCAAGCTGCGCGATTACGTTGAACGAAGGACATCTGCGAGGTTGGACGAATAGATTAGTAGGTGATGCTGTGTACGACGTTGCTGGAGAGTCGATGGTCGGCGCGAATTTCGTCATGCACAGCACGACTACTACGGGGTGCGGGCGCGTTCGACTAGGGCGGCGGCGTATCCGACGGGGTCGTTTTGGGCGCGGCTGACTTCCATCAACTTGTCGTAACGGCCCGTCTCGGCGCACAGTTGGGCGAATGAGAACTCCAATTGATCCTCAACGCTCAACAAGTATTTCGCCGCCATGTCCAACGCATCTTCGGTCTGGTCGATCCGACGCAATAGCTCAACGAGATGGTAGGCGGTGAGTTGTTTATCCGTATCGGGGGCGTCTCCCTTGAGTTGGTCGCGAAAATAGTCCAACGCCGCATCGCGGTTGTTATTCGACAGGGCGTTGAAGAAATGAATGTGGGCCTGGTAATAATCCTCAAAGGGCGGGTCGCCCGCATAGCGGTACTGCGGCGACAATTGCGCGCCGTACTCCGCCAACTCGGTCGCCAGCCGCACTTCGTCGCGGTCGGCGTCGAAGCAGCGGCTAAAGCGAATCACCGCATGCAAATGGGAAACGTCGATGTGATAATTGTCCTCGGAGAACAGCCATTCCCGGCCGGCGATCAATTCCCGCAAGGTCTCCGCAGTGGGGGCGAATCCTTGCTTGCGCTCGACTTCGTGTTTGATCGTCGCCGACAGGTCCCGGTAGAGTGTCCGTACCAACAGTGCGGCGCACTCCTGCCGCACCTGGGGTTCCAGCTGCATGAACTGCTGATCGAGGACCGTGATCGAATTACACGTTCCGTGGCTGGCCAGCAGCATCTGCAGCCCCTTGGCCGGGGCGACACCCTGGT
>CALFYU010000274.1 GCA_937952455.1 uncultured Planctomycetaceae bacterium | reverse complement strand
CCGTCGCCCGCACCACCGGCGCGGCGTGAGGCGGGTAACCGGTTTATGTTGCGTGGTCCTCCGCCCCAAGCGGCGGGGATGGTGTCGAGCGTTTCGGCATCGAATACCGCCTCGGTGGCGCCGGCGGTCGTCAAGCGGTGCTGAATGTAGGCGGCCGTTTCGTCGAAAGAGAACGGCTGCAACAGACAATTGACGGTCAGCCGTTCTTCCAATTCCCCCAGCCGGCGAATGCGGCTAAGTAGGCTCAGCTGAGCTGAGAAAATCAACGTGAAATTCATTTGGCCCCGCTCTTGAAAATTCAGCAACAACCGCAGCGCCTCGAACACGCGGGGATCCTCAATCACGTGGGCTTCGTCGATGATCAGCACCGGCTGACGGCCGCTCGTATTGGCGGCGGTCAGTTGGTGTTGGATGCGGCGGATGATCACATCCAAACCGGCGCCGCGGAGTTGGTGTTCGTCCGCGCCGAGTTCGACGGCCAGATACGCCAGCAGTTCCGTGGCGGACATCTGCGGAAACACGATGTGCACGACCGGCGCGAACCGGTCGGGCAACTCCGTGGCGAGAACGCCGGCGAGGTAGGTCTTGCCCATCCCCGTGCCGCCGGCCAATATCCCCGCCCCTTTGTTGTTCTCGATCAGGTACCGCATTTTGAGCAGCGCCGCTTCGTGCGTTTCGCTACGAAACAAAAAGCGGGGGTCGCTGTTATTTTCAAACGGATTGTCGGCCAATTGCCAATGTTGTTCGTACATGGGATTTGTCGCCAAAAACGAAGTGAACGCAATGAAGAGAAAAAGGTCCAATCGCCGTGGGCCGAGGCCGATTATCCAGTAAGCCGCGGCCAACCGACGTCCGTGCATAAGTCAGCGCGGCGTGTCTCGATCACACCCAAAAACTCACCGGCGTGTTCTGATAGAAACTCGACGGCACTGTTGCGCTGTTCGATATCGTGGTCGTCGAAGTCCACCAGAATCGCCGTGTCGATCACACCGGCCTCCCACACCGCCGCGGCGTTCACAGGGGCGGCGACCGAACCGGCATCGATGAGAATCAGCGGAAATTCCTTGGCGAGTTGTGCGATTGCGGTGCGTATTTCGTCAACTTGTTTCGGCAGCGAGGCGACGCCCAATCCTTGTGCAATCATTCTGAAGGGCGTGAGGTCGCTCATGGACGGCAATTCGTCGATACCCGTAATTCGCATCCGCTTATGCAGCGTGCGCCCCGTCGAATTGGCGTCGATCAATAGCAATGGATGTGCCGCGCGTGCGGCGAGCGTCCGCGCCAGCGTCAAGAAGACCGACGTGCAGCCAACACCCGCCTGTGATGCGGATAGCGCAACAACTGGCCGGTCAGCTCGGGAACGGCGGTCTTCGATTTCCGCCGCGAGGTTCGCGAACCCTTCCGCGGCCCCGCGCGACAGTTCCTCACAGATTGACGGCCATTGCCAATTGGGGAAAACGGCGATCGTGTCCGGGGCTTCCGACTCGGCCGGCTTCAATGCGGCCGTTTCTTCGGCGTCGCCGTTCCCCGCTGCGGAGGGTTGTGGGCGATCCGCGTCAGATTCCCGGCGGCGAAAGGCCTTGATGAACGTCCGGTCCAGTGCGGTCATTTTCAGGGGGTATCGGCTTCTTGCGGTGATTCGGTTTCAATCGTGCCCAACAACCATACGGGCCCGTCGTGATGTTTGGCCGCCCCCGGAAACGCCGGACCCTCGCCGGAATCGTCGGTATCGACCGGCAGCAGCGCAGAATCGGGCGTAGGCGCCGCGTCGCTCAGGAATTCCACTTGCTGAATGTCCGCGTCGGCGCTGCCCAACTGCACGCTGCCCAGTTCGGCTCCGGCGGCCAGGTGATCGATCTGATCGCCGTCGGTTGCCTGTTTCGTAGAATCAAAGTGCTGCCGATAGTTAAGGACCAACGCCCAGGCGATCAGAAACATCCCGGCCGCCGTCACCCAGGAACTGGTTTTTATGCGGCGCAGTCGTAAAAGCCCGCGTCCGCCGTGGATTCTTGCGGTTCTCCAACCGGCCGTGGTACTTCGCGGTACTCGCTTCGTCGATGAAGCCGTTTCGCCGGCCGCGCGGTCTTCGACGGCGGGAGCGTTCCCGTTCGACGGACGGTCGTCCGAGGGTTTTGCGGCTTGGGACACGTGCCGGTTCCTCTGTTTTGAGACGCGACGAAATGGACGCTCCCGCGCAGCCGGGCGGGAGACGATGACACGATCGATATCGGCGCACGATTCTCACGATCTTGAGGGTTTTACCGGTCATAGGGGCTTGAGTTCTAACTCGGCTGACGATTCGGGTTGTGTGGCACTGGCTGTGCCAGTGCCATCTCGAATCTTTGCGACCAACGCAAGGACTGGCAAAGCCTGTGGCACCCCACAAACGGTTGTCGGAGAGTTTTCCTGAGGGCTGTCCTTCGACAAACGGCCGCCGGAAGTCACATTCCGAGCGCTTCTTCGATCGTGTAAACCCCGGGACCCTGTTTGGCCAGAAACTTTGCGGCGGTCAGCGCGCCGTGCGCATAACTGTCCCGCGTCTGCCCACGGACGGTCAACTCGATCGTTTCCCCCAGCATGCCGAATACGATCGTGTGTTCGCCGACGTTGTCGCCGGTCCGCAGCGCGTGATAGCCGATCTCAGATTGCGGTCGCTTGCCGGGATGACCATGCCGGCCGTGGACGTGCTCCGTCTGTCCCATTTCCTCGGCGATGATCTGGCCAAATTTGAGAGCGGTGCCGCTGGGTGCGTCCTCTTTGAACCGATGGTGCCGTTCAATAATCTCCACGTCGACGCCACTGGGCACTCCTTTTAAGACGCGGGCGGCTTCGCGGGCCAACTTCATGGTCAGATTCACGGCGATGCTCATGTTCGGCGCCAACAGCAGCGGTGTCGTATGCGAGACGGCCAGCACCTGCTCCCGCTGCGCGGGCGTCAGACCGGTGGTGGCGGCCACCAGGGGAATCTGTCGTTCCTCGCATACGCGCGCAATCGAGACCAGACCGTCAGGCAAGGAGAAATCGATGATCATATCGACGCGGTCCGCCAATTCGCTCGTGAGCGGTATCCCGATCGCGCCGATCCCAGCCAATTCGCCCGCATGTTGGCCCAGGTGCGGGCGGCCGGAATATTCCAATGTGGCGGCGACCGTCAAATCCTGGTCCTCATGCACGAGAGCGACAATTCTCCGTCCCATTCGTCCGGCGGCTCCGTTTACGCCGATGGTCAGTGGCTGCGTCATCCGGTCAATCCTTAGGAAAAAAGTGCCTTCAAAACTTGGGGCGCAACCTCGCACATTTGCCGGGCAAACTCAAGCCAACGGGCAGCGGATTTCGCGTCGCGGCCCACGCCAGCGGCTATGCACCATCGGCGCCCGGGCCGGTCTCTTTGCCGGCGATTTCCAGCAGGCCGTAATCCACGCGGCGGAGATTGCTCAAATCGATCGCCTGCTGTTTGCGGGAATCGTCCAATTGCGCGGGCTGGTCCGGGAGATGTGTCGGCACAATAACGGTGAAGGTGCTCCCCTTTCCCAATTCGCTCACCAGTGTGACTTCGCCCCCGAGGAGTTTGGAGAGTTCCTTAACGATCGACAGTCCCAGACCGGTTCCCGCAAATTCGCGGGTGAGGGCGTTGTTGGTGCCGTGGCTGGTATTTCCTTGGCGAAACTTCTCGAAAATCGTCTCTTGATCCTCCAGAGGAATCCCCACGCCGGTATCGTCGACGGTCAATTCCAATTGATCTCCGTCCTCGGCCAATGCCGTGATCCGCACGCGGCCCCCCTCGGGGGTGAATTTGATGGCGTTGGAGAGCAGGTTGTAAATGATCTGCTGCAGTTTACCCGGGTCTTGCCGAAGCACTGGCAGCTGCGGGTCGACTTCGAAACTGAGGTCGATGTTCTTTTTTTCCGCCAAGGGACTGAGCATGCCGACCAGCCGCTCAATCGTTTCGTCGATCGAGAAATCGGCGAGATGCAATTCCATCTTGCCGCTTTCGATCTTTGCCAGGTCGAGAATATCGTTGATCATCGCTAGCAGATCGCGGCCGGCGCTTTGGATGTTGTGCAGATAGCGCTTTTGCTTCTCGTTCACGTTGGGCGAGCCGGCCAACACGTCGCTGAATCCCAGAATGCTATTCAGCGGCGTCCGCAACTCGTGGCTCATCGTGGTGAGAAAGTCGTTTTTGAGGTTGTTCATTTCAAACAACCGCATGTTCACCTGCGCCAATTCATCCACCTTGGCATCAAGGCTTGCGTTGACTTGCCGCAACTCCTCTTGAACCGCCACCAGGTGCCGCAGCATGCGGTTGAACGCGTGGCTGAGTTCCTCGAACTCGTCTCCCGTGCGAATGTCGGCCCGCAGATCGAGCATCCCGCGGGCGATCTGGTCGCTGACGTCTTTGAGGTGCAACACCGGCTTGACGATCACATACCGCACGATGGCATACGCCGCGACCATCGCCAAAAACGCAGTCGCGATGGCCGTGGCCAACAGGATCGCGTTATTCTCGGCCAGTTTTTTTTCCGTCTGCTGGGCAGGAAACGTAATCTCCACCATCCCCAGCAGATCTCCTTCATGCTTGTCGGCATGCTGGTGGCATTTGAGGCACCCTTGGTTGGCGCGGACCGCTCCGAAGAATTTGTACTCGCTGTTCGAGCCCGGTAGGTGATAGTGGTCGGCGTCCTTATTCTGCAGCAGATAGGCCATCGCCTCGTGGCCCTCCATCCCCTTGGGGCGCTTGTTCGGGTCATCGGTATCCGGCGACCGCACCGCCCAGGGGAGGTCCTTCAAGAACTGCGGCGTGGCCGCCTCCTGCATGGTTTTGGCTTTTTCGGAATCGCGCTCGTTCCCTTCATTGTCCCAGCGCCAGTGCTCGTAGGCCATGATTGTCTGGGTCAGCATCTCACCCGTGATTTCGTGCTGCTCATACAGCAGATTTGCCGTCCGGTGCCCGTAAAACGCAAAACTCCCCACGATCAGAATCAGCAGACCGCCCCCGAACAGGAAACGGCACTTCCGCTCCAGACTGGTCTCTCCGAGTAGGCGTTTGAATGTACGGTAAGACATGCAAGCAATTCGCGGCCAAGAATTAAGGCGATGGGCTCCTGGAGCTAGTTTCAAAACCCGGTTGCGCCAGTTGGTGAAACCGACAGATAATCGTGGGGGTGACGCGTCACAGGGTTTTGAAACCAGATGTACAGAATTCTAGCGGATTTCTGCGGACGTGGGCAGAGCGCTTCCGTAGACCCGGTGGCCGCGATTGCCAACGGCAATCGGGGTGGGCGAAGCTCGTAAGAAGCTGCAGTTCCCCCGCTCCTTTGCAATGAAATGTCGTCTGTAGTTGATTCGTGTGACTGCTGCATCTTGTGCCTCCGGCACACGGATTGCCGTCGGCAATCAGTGCCACCCGATCGACGGGTATCTTGCCGACCTCCGCGTCCTTCGATGCCGCGGTCTCACTTGCCGCGCACGTTGCCGAACAATTCGATGTGCAGCCGCGTCGTAAATTGAAATCCGCGTTGATTCGCCGCCTTTTCCACCCACGGCGATTTCTCTGCCAATGCCGCCGCCGTCGTCGCCTGCGGCATGAGCCAGACCTTGTCCGCTTGGGCTTCCGGTAGGCCGGCTAAATAGGCATCTACCTCGTCGACGTCGCCGGGCTGATCGATGACGAACTTCAGTTGATAATCGTAATCACGGAGCAAGCGGCGGATCACCTGCGGCCGGTGGCGGTCTCGTTCGTGACGATGTCGCCATGGCCCGGCTTCGAGCGGCGGCAACGAATTGTTGAGTTTGGGGCTGATCGACATCAAATCCGCATGCAGCGGCAGGTCAACCGTGCCGGCCGTCTCGACCGTGATGAATTTGCCCCGGTCGTGTAATGCCTCAGCGAGCGCCCCGGTATCCGCTTGCAGCATCGGTTCGCCTCCCGTGATCACCACATGCTCGCAGTCGTATTGCAGCACGGCTTGCAGTATGGATTGCCAAGTGCGGTTCTCGCCCTCCGGCTGCCAGGACGTATAGGGGGTATCGCAAAACCAACACCGCAGATTGCATCCGGACGTGCGCACAAAGACCGACGGCACGCCGCAATAGCGCCCTTCCCCTTGTACGGATTCAAAGATTTCGGAAAGCCGCACGAAGTCCTCGTCACGCAATCTGTCTGGAGTACAACTCGATCCATTCCGGGTGCCACCGCTGGCTTGTCCGGCAGTGCTATTTCGTCTCTTGCTTCACACTGGCAAGCGGGCCGTCTATCGCTGCTCTTGATAGGTCAGCGGATCCTCAAGACCCGCGTCGTGGAATCCTTTGATTCGCAACAGGCAGGCGTCGCATTCGCCGCACGGCAATCCCGCCTCGCTCGGATCATAACAACTGAGCGTCAAACCGTAATCGACGCCGAGTTCGGTGCCGCGGCGAATAATCTCGGACTTCGTCAGGTCGATGAGCGGCGTGTGTATCCGCCAGGCCCCTTTCCCTTCGACACCCGCTTTGGTAGCCAAGTTCGCCAAACGCTGAAATGCATCGATAAATTCCGGTCGGCAATCGGGATAGCCGCTGTAGTCGACGGCGTTCACCCCCACGAAAATATCGAACGCCCCCAATGTCTCCGCCCATCCCAGGGCTAACGATAGAAATAGCGTATTTCGCGCTGGGACATACGTGATCGGTATCCCCTCGCCGATTTCCTCCACTGTGCGGTGTTTCGGCACCGGTGTGTAATACGTTATCCCCGACCCGCCGATCGCTCGGAGGTCCAACGGCAAGACCAGGTGTTGCGCAACATCAAATGCCGCGGCAACGCGCGACGCGGCCTGCAATTCGTGTGCGTGTCGTTGTCCGTAGTTAATGGTCAACGCAAACAGTTCAAACCCAGCCTCGCGGGCGATGGCCAGAACCGTCGAGGAATCGAGTCCGCCACTGACGAGCACGACAGCGGCTTTTTCGGAATGGGACATCGCGTCAGAAAGTCTCGGTCAAGCTAAGGAATGCGCGGTACAAAAATCATACGCCAAAGGCATAGTCAGCGAGTTTAACACATCCGCCCGCGGGCTGTCATATTGTATAGGGCGGTGTCTGGTGAGCTTTGAGGTGACAGCCTTGAGAACGGAGGCTGTAGTCGATAGACCTTAGGTGGTAGAGAGGACATGGGGTGCAAGCGCTTTCTCCTCAAGCGTGTCCCCTCAAGCCTCGCGCCGATTTTCAAATTTTTCCCGATTTTGCTCTTGTCAATTCGGCGGGGCGCTCGATATAGTGTCTGTTTGTTCAGTATTGGTAAATTTGTGCACTGGGGTGCAGCTCAAGGACAAGATGGCTGCGACAATGCGTTCTCTGCAAGCAGAAGGATGATCGAAATGGCGACCAAAACAGCAACGGCAAGCAGCAAATCCGCGTCACTCAACGGCAACGGCGACCACAAAATCCTGGACAACGCGGTCGCTCAAATTGAGAAGCAGTTCGGCAAAGGCTCGATCATGAAGCTGTCGGACACCGCCACGGGCCGTTTTTCCGGGATTCCCACGGGGGCGTTGTCGTTGGATTTGGCTCTCGGCGGACGCGGGTTTCCGCGGGGCCGGATCATTGAGCTGTTCGGGCCGGAATCGAGCGGCAAAACCACCTTGGCCCTGCACGTAATCGCCAATGCTCAGCGAAACGGGGGGATCGCCGCCTTTGTCGACGCGGAACACGCGCTGGATCCCTCGTGGGCCAAGCGGCTGGGGGTCGATCTGGAGGACTTGCTGGTCAGCCAACCTTCCTACGGCGAGGAGGCGTTGCAGATTGCCGAGATGCTCATCAAATCCAATGCCGTCGACGTGATTGTCGTGGACTCGGTGGCAGCCCTGGTTCCCAAGGCGGAATTGGACGGCGAAATCGGCGATAAACATGTCGGCCTGCAGGCCCGGATGATGAGCCAGGCTATGCGCAAGCTGACCGGGGCGATCGCCAAGTCCAAGACCTGCGTGATTTTTATCAACCAAATCCGAGAAAAAATCGGCGTGATGTTCGGCAGCCCGGAGACCACTCCCGGCGGCCGCGCCCTGAAATTCTACAGCTCCTGTCGAGTGGATGTCCGCCGCATCAGCACACTGAAGGAAGGCGACACGGTCACGGGCATCCGCATGCGGGCCAAGATCGTCAAAAACAAGGTTGCGCCGCCGTTCCGGATGGCGGAATTCGACATGCTCAGCGAGTGCGGCATCAGCACCGAAGGGGACATTATCGACTTGGCCTTGGAGGATCGGCTGATCTCCCGCAGCGGAACCTGGTACAGCTACGGCGACGTCAAATTGGGTCAGGGCCGCGACCGTGCACGGCAATTCTTCAAAGAGAATCCCGAACTTCTGGCGGAGGTCCGCGACAAAATCCTCACGCATCGAGGTTATGCGCCGGATACCGTGTCCGAAGGCGAGGTGGACGCCGATGCCGAAGCGGACGAATAACGCCTCGCGGTCCGTTTTCCGATTTCGACACGGCGGCCGGTCTCCACGCCGCCGCGGAACGGGAAATGCCTAACTTGGGCACTTGTCTCCTCCGACAGCTTGCGAAATGATTGACTACCACCCGGTTGGGCTTGGGTGAACACCGGTTCGCCGATACGATGAGAGGTGGAGGGCCGGCCAACGAATCCGTGCCGGCCCGTCGGTATTAGGCATTCACGGACAGTCGTTGTGGAGACACGGCAATGGGTTACGTTCACGACAATTCGCACCGGCAACGACCGAATTTCCTACGCAATGCGGTCTACCGAACGACGATGTCCGTGGTGGCCGCTTTCGCCGGAACGCTCCTCTTCACCTCGGCAGTCGCTGCCGAGGACGTTGATGGCCGAGCCGTGCTTTACGCCTTGGAGCAGACGATCGTCAAAGCGGTCGAAGGCGCGGAAGAATCCGTCGTGTCGATCGCGCGGGGCAAAATGAATAAGGATCTGCCCAGAGAGCATCGCAATTTTAACCGCTTTGGCCGTGGAATTGCTCCCGGCCAAGATCCCGAAGACGTCGACATCCACGATCCTGATTATATTCCCAACGACTTTGGATCGGGGGTGGTGCTGGGAGAAATCACCGTCAACGGCGTGGCCCGGACAGCGATCCTGACCAACTACCACGTCGTCAAAGGGGCTGAAACGTCTACGGGGGACTCTCCGGTCGTCTCGGAATTGTCGGTTCGCTATTCCGGCAGACAATATGGGCAGAGCGCAACGATCTGGGCGGCCGACCCTCGCAGTGATTTGGCAATCATTACGATCGACGCTCGCGGTCTGCGTCCGATCAAGATCGCCAAGTCGCACCCGTTCAAGAAAGGGCAATTCGTACTGGCGTTGGGGAATCCGTTGGCCATGGCGCAAGACGGGGGGTCGGCCAGCGTAAGTTGGGGCATCATCAGCAACGTGGGCCGCCGCGCGAATAGCCAGGTGGCCAACCCGGACGGAACGGTACCCGACCCGCTCATGGCGGGCAACGAACGCCTGTACCACATGGGGGGGTTGCTGCAAATCGATGCGAAGCTGAATCTCGGCATGAGCGGCGGCGCGCTGCTCAATCTCGACGGAGAATTGATCGGCATCACGACGTCGCTGGCAGCGCTGGCCGGGTACGAAAAGTCGGCCGGATATGCGATCCCGGTGGATGAGACGACACAGCGGGTGATCGATACCTTGCTGAAAGGCTACGAAGTGGAATACGGATTTCTCGGCGTCAGCTTTCCTGCCGCCGGACCGATGGGCTATTCAGCGGTCGCAAATTTGCGTGGAGCGCGAATATCAAGCGTCTTGCCGAATCTTCCGGCCAGCGTCGCCGGCCTAATCGACAACGATACGATTACGGAAATTGATGGGATGAAAGTCCGAGACCGCACTGACGTAATGCGGGAAATCGGCCGCCGATCCCCCGGAGCCGAGGTCCGACTGCAGATCGTTCGCGATGGCGACCGTCGTCCACAATATCGAAACGTGGTGCTCGGCAAATGGCCGGCCAAAAACGAGGACGAAATCATAGCGCCCGTGAAGCGCTACGGAGGGGCCTGGCGGGGGCTGGTCGTCGATTTTGCCTCGGGCCGCAGCAAGTTTTTCCCCCGAGACGCCCGGCGGATTTCCATCCCCCGCGGCGTGCTCGTCACAGAGGTTCTCCCCGAGTCGCCCGCGGAACGGGCGCATTTCAAACCGGGTGATTTCATCACCCGTGTCGACGACAAGGACGTGCACAGCCCGCAGGAATTCCACCGCCTCGTTGACAAGTTGCCGCAATCCGTCGATCTCGTCCGCATCCGGGATGACGACACGCAACAAATCGCGATCGAACCCCATTGATAAGCGGCCGCCCGTTGCGGTATCGTTTTGTGCGTTCCCGGCGACGTCTCCCGTGCGGCCAGCGTCTCTTCCCGCGTGGCGGGCGGCGGCGACCGAGCGTCTCACCGTTGCGGCCACCGCCGGAACCCGATGCCCGCTCCCCAGTTTTCCGTCCCGATACCCGATTTATCACAATGAAAACCGACGAACTCCGCGAAATCTACCTCGAGTTTTTTGAAACCAAGGATTGCGTCCGCCGTCCTAGCGACGTCCTCGTGCCCCGCGCCGATCCGACCGTGTTATTCACACCGGCCGGGATGAACCAATTCAAAGACCAGTTCCTGGGCGTAGGGAAATTGGATTTCACGCGGGCGACGACCTGCCAGAAGTGCCTGCGGACCGGCGACATCGAAAACGTGGGCAATACCGCTTACCACCACACATTCTTCGAGATGTTGGGCAATTTCTCCTTCGGCGATTATTTCAAGGTCGAAGCGATTCACTGGGCCTGGGAATTCCTCACCGACAAGAAATGGCTGGGGCTGGACCCGAACCGGTTGACGGTGACCGTGTTCGAGGAAGATGACGAAGCCTACGATATCTGGCATGAAAAAATCGGATTGTCGGCCGATCGGATTACCCGCGACAACGAGCACGAAAACTTCTGGCCGGCCGGCGCTCCTAGCGAAGGTCCCGACGGAGTCTGCGGACCGTGCAGCGAGATCGTCTACCACCCCCCGGGCCGCAATGGGAACGTGG
>CALFYU010000273.1 GCA_937952455.1 uncultured Planctomycetaceae bacterium | reverse complement strand
GTTGGGGCCCGAGGGCTGTCTGTCCGGGCCCGGAATGACGGCGGCGGCCGTTGTTCAAGCATTGATAGACACGACATAAATTCAACGAGCTGAAAATTGGAGTATTTACATGGCTTCAACCGGTTGGACATACTACTGCCCTTACGAACCTGACGCGGAGGTGGCGCTGCAACAACTGCGAAACGACGTATTTTCCCGCTGCGAATATGCGTTGCCCAGCGACCTATTGAAGGATATGAATGTCGAGGTACTCAAGAACTTAGAATTGCAGACCGCGGATCTAAAGCGTATCGCTAACGTTAACAAGAGGATTCACCAGGCGATGAATCGGTTTTTTGCCGCATCAGGACACGAGACCGTTGACGACGACAAAGAAACGAGAGAGTTGGAAGAGTTTATTGAGAATATTGAAAAGAAAGGTGCCGCTGCGGCGGTCCGGAGCATCTTTCCATCTACTAACGAGCAGCTCCCCAAAACAATTGACCAAGCCCGTGAAATCGCCGGCGAATCCGGAACGCATTCCATCCTCGACATCGACCAAGTTTCCAATTCACCGGGATTTGGTATCGCCACGCCCCTCAAAAAAGAGGAGTTGATCACGTTGTTTGGCACCGTTGAACCGTCACTTGAAATGGCGAAATATGCTGAACGCGAGGGGAAGCTTATCGCATTGCGCGAGAGCTGGGAGGCGGCCTACTTCACCGTCTTCTCGGACGGAAAACCGGACCAATACGTGTTCTCAGGGCACTCGGGTGACTAAATGACGATAGGACAGGCCGGAGAGGGCAAACTATCCTGCCCCCCGCCGCCGCTGCCCCGGAAAACCCGGCAATGCCCTGCCCCGCGGCGAATCCTGCACCGGTGGTAACGGCAGCGGCTTCGCATTTGGCAACTCGACCCCCACCACCGCCGGCCACTGATTCGAGGGGACGTCCCACGGTTCGGCGCGCAGCGGTTCGGTGAGGGGGGCGATCCAGGTTTGGTGTTTCCAACTCCGCTCGACCGTTTGTAGATCCAAACCGGGGTCGAATAAAAGTTGCGGTTTTCGGCCGTCGAGTGATGTGATCGCCACCGCGTGAATCTTGACCCGCTTCAGCCCCGCCTCGGCGGCGACGTCCGCCAAATAGTGCGATACGGCGGCGATCTGTTCGGGGCTGTGCGTGATGTCCATCACTTGCGACAGATTGAGCAGTTTGCCTATCGGAATCTCGTAAGTTTCTCCCGTGACTCCGTCAGTGGCGTAAAAGCGGATGAAGACGTCCTTGTGGCGGAGCATCATATGCCAGGCGAATTTGTCTCCCTCGTCGGTCCAATTTGCATCGCCCGGATAGACAAAATGCCGCAGCGGGAGGACCAACTGCCAAACGACGAACACGCAGACCACGCCCAGCGCCGCGCGCTGCAGCGGGGGCGGATTTCGGCTGGCTGCGATCGCCTCCTCCGTAACCTTAAGCGGCGGTCGCCGCAGCAATTTTCGCGGCCAGTCGGGCGCGAAAAATATTGTCGTCATCAGCAGCATCATCCAGGGGAAGACATCGATACTGAAGAGGACGGAATTTGTGAGGTGAAACAGCCCCGCGACGACATAGGCCGCCAAACGGGTCTTTCGCCACAACAGCAACGGGACAATGAACAAATCCAGCAGCAGGCCGCCATAGCTGAGGACCCATGCCATCCAGGGCTGGGCCACATAGGGGCCGATGACGGGAATCTCGGCTTTTTGAGCCAGCCAGATCCTCAGCGGCATCGCGTGCAGCCAGTCGCCATTGAGTTTGGCGAGGCCCCCGTAAAAATAGGGCAAAGCGACCAGAAACATTAACACCCACCGGCACCAGTTGGGAATGAACGGACTCGACTTTTCGGGAAAGACAGCCGCATCAACCGAGTAGGCGCGATGTGCGGGAATCAAAATGAAGACGAAGCTCATCAGACTCATCATGTAATAGTGATTCTGGAAGTACGCCGCCTCGGCCAGAAACGCGTAGGTGTACGTGACAAACAGCAGCACAGCGCTCAGCCGGTAGAACATGCCCAGACCGACTCCGATTGCGGCCAGCCCCATCAACAGGTGGATCCGCCACATCCCCGCCGCACCGAGCGCCCGCACCCATTCAAAACCGAAGTACTTGAGGTGGTATGCGCTGTCCCGGAAGTAATAGTCGATCGCACCCATCTGCAGGAAGTACACGACGTGCGACACCATGATGGCGCCAAATGCGACTCGCAAGAAGGCCACGCTGGCGATGTCACACGGTTCCCACAACCGTTGCCGCCACGGCACGGATGATGGCGGGCCGGCGGTTTGCTGATCCGATTGACTCATCCGCTGAATATTTCCAAAAACGTGACCTGCGGAGACGAAAGGCACTGCGACCGCCGAGCCGGAGCCTCGGCCTTCCACACTCACAATGCGTACTCTGCTATGTTTTCCCAATTGGAATCCACTTTAGAGTCGGCGACGTTCGGCGGTCAACCGGAAATCGCCGTCGTGAATTGGCTCGCGCAGTCGTGAGCAACTCTTGCCTTTTAAGTAAAAACTCCTGTCACACCCCATCGTTGTAATTAGTAGAGGTCCGTATTCGCCTCCGCACGGCCGATTTCGCTCGGCGGCTTATGCAGTTGCCGCGCCGCGCATTACTATGTGGGTATCAACCTATCTTTCGCAGGGGAAAGAACATGCGGCTCACCACCTGCCCGACGCACGATCAGCTTTCGCGGTACTTGACCGGTCGGCTTTCCGAAAATGAAATTGACGAAATCGCCGAACATGTCGCCAATTGCCACGATTGCGACACGGCCATCAGCAGGTTCGATGGCGACTCTGATTCGCTGATGCTCGCCCTGCGGGAGCCGGTGGCGGACGACGATCTCTTCGAGCGGGAACCGCAGCTCGAGCGGGCGGTGGCGGCGATGCGGTTGTCGTTTTCCGAGCCGGAGCCGCCCGCTTCCTGCACGGTGTTGGGCACGGTGCGCGAATACGACCTGCTGGAGAAAATCGGCCAAGGGGGGATGGGGACGGTCTATAAGGCGCTGCATTCGCGATTGAAGCGGATTGTGGCGCTCAAGGTGCTCGCCGATCACCGCCTGAACGACCCGGCGGCCGTTGATCGGTTTTCCCGCGAAATGCAGGCGGTGGGGAAATTGGCCCATCCGAACATCGTCCGCGCGCTCGATGCTGGCGAGGCGGACGGGAGACACTATTTGGTGATGGAATATATCGACGGACTGGACCTGTCGCGGCTCTCGCGGCGGTGCGGTCCGCTGCCGGTGGCGGAAGCTTGTGAGTTAGTGCGGCAGGCGGCGCTCGCCCTGCAGCACGCTCACGAGCATGGCCTGGTGCATCGCGACATGAAACCCTCGAACGTGATGCTCACCCGCGACGGGCAGGTCAAGGTGCTTGACTTGGGGATTGCCCTGCTGCAACCTGAGGAACCGGCCACCAGTGACCTGACCGGCACCGGGCAGGTGATGGGGACGCTCGATTACATGGCCCCCGAACAACTCGACAACACGTAGACACGAAGAATGTCTACTGTCGGGGTGAGGTAGACGGACTGGGGGCGACGCGCTATAAGCTCCTGTGCGGCTCCGCCCCGGCCACCGACTCGCAATCGCGATTCCGGCTGCCGGGCGAAGCGGTCCCGCCGGTCCCCAACATCCGCTCGCTCCGCAGCAACGTCCCCAAACCGGTGGCCGCGGTGTTGGAACGGATGTTGGCCCCCGATCCCCACCACCGCTACGACACACCCGCCGACGCAGCAGCGGCGCTCGAAGGATTTGCGGCAAAAAGCAATTTGAAACAACTGGCCCTCGCCGCCGCCGCCGACACGCCGCCGCGATCGCCCGACAAGCCAACCCGCTTCGGCGGCCGCCTCGCCCGGTTCCTCATCGCCGCCGGAATGCTTTTGGCAACGGCCCTGGCCGGTTTTGCGATCTATGTCGAGACCGACAAGGGCCAAATCGTGATCCGCAGCGAAGTCGACGACGTCCAAGTGCTCGTCAAACGAACCGGCCAGCTGTACGACGCACTGGACGAAATTGAGGTCGACAAGGGGGACAACCAGTGGAAATTCCACAGCGGAAGTTACGAGGTGCAGCTGCTGGGTGAGACCGACGGGCTGCGCGTGAAGGACGGGGTGTTTACGCTGGTGCGGGGTGGGGAGAAGGTGGTGACGGTTGAGCGTGCGCCGGCTGAGGCAACGGCGACAAAGGCGGCGAGTGCGCCGGTTTATGATGGGAAGACGTTGGATGAGTGGTTGCAAGTTCTTTCGACGGAGCGCAAGTCAGACAGGTTGGCGGATGCATTTACCGCCCTTGGTTTGCTTCACCAACCCGAACGGGACCGCGAAACAGCGAATGCCATCCTGCATGCGATGCGGAATCACAATACGATGGTTCGGGATAAATCACACGCCAAATTAATCGGGACGGCGGCGAGAACGTTCCTAGTGCTGGACGATGGCGTCGCGAATGCGGCTATACGGGACGAACTTGAATCCGGAAATAAGAACGGCATCATATTTGCGCTGCAACTTTGTAATTACGCAGATCATCAAACCGCTCCACGGATGAATGGGGTGGATTTCAGTACTTCGATTATGAAGGCATTGCGTCAGCCTGAAATCGTGAATGAGAACCCGGAAGAAAAGCGGGAGTCGGTCCGGTATATGCTACTGAGCACTCTGGGGATGTATGCCAAACGCCCCGACGTCTTAGCCCGTTTCCGTGAAGCTCTAAATGACGATAACGAGCCGATCGCTAGTCTGGCGGTCCGCATCGTCAGCCGAAATGCGCCCGACACCCCGGAGCTTGTCCCTGCACTGCTGCGACTTGTTCAGCGTTCGCAAGCGGCCTTTACTGAGGCCTGGAAGATCAGGCCGGTCGATTCCAAAATCCTTGTCAATGGTATGACGGCCGCTGACGCATTGGCAATCTTCAAGAAACACGTCAATAACACGGACTCCAAAATTCGCACCGCCGCCGAAGAGGCGATTCGTTTGATCGAAGAGCAGAATATCCCTCCCCAACCAACTCAAGCAAATGTATCCGACAAACCAACCCCCGCCGTCTACGACGGCGTCGCGTTCGACGAATGGGTCGGACTGCTCGAAACGGACAAGTCGCCGCAGCGGCAACTCGAGGGCATAAAGGCGCTCATCGCGTTAGGGTCTAAAGAGAACGCGCCGCGGGCGCTGGAGATCATTTTCGAACTGGGAGCCGACCACTCCGTTCCGCTGGAATCCGCGGAGGATCAAGTAGTCATCAATGAGGCCGTGATGGCCATATTTCGGATCGAGGATCACGAAATGGTCCGCGACTTCCTCGTTAAGAAAATGGCCGCCGACAGCGCGGGGGCACGACAGTTCGCACTGACGATACTACACTACTACTTGACTGGTGAGAGCCAATTCGATCTCGATAAGAAGACGTTGTCGCGGTTGTTTGAGATGGCTGACGATCCCTCCGAACGCGTCCGCGGGCATCTCGTGCCGGTGTTGACGTATATTGGCAAGCCCGCGGTCCCCACACTGATCAAAATCTATGAAACGGATAAGAGTCAACGTGTTCGCCATGACGCTCTCAATGGTCTTGCACAAATCAGCGAAGACGCCCCCGAGGCCGTGCCGCTTTTTCTGGCGGGCGTTTCGTCGCCGGACGGCAAAATCCGCAGGTCCGCACGGCGCGGACTCGAAGCGGCGAAGCCCGATCCGGAGCAACTCAATGAGGCACTGCAGAAGGCGCTCGCGAGTGATGACGTAACCATTCGCCGCGAGACGATGGAATACGTCAGCTCGATTCTCAGCACGAAGCCCGACTCCACGGACCTGCTGCCGGTGGTGATGGCGGGGATCGCATCGAATCCGCCAGATGAGCAGGTACAACGCACGGCCAGTGAACTATTGTCGCGGTTTCGCAAGTTCCCCAAAGAGGTGATGGCGGCGATTGTCCAGGAATGGGAGTCTGCCGATAAAGTGGACACGCAGCGGTGGCATCTCCCGATTCATTTATTCAACCACGTGCTCCCTCCAGATATCGAACAGGTTGTCGATGAATTGGTGAAATTGTATCCGGACGCCAGTTCCCGTCGCCGAGTTGCCATCCTCCAACTACTAGGAGAACTGGCCGGGATAGCACAACCGGCATTGCCGCTCATCGAAGAGGCGCTCAAGGACAAAGATCCTCAGGTCCGTGCCGCGGCGGAGGAGGTATTGTCCGCGATTCGCTCGCTACGCGAACAACATAAGAGTCCACATGCCGTCACGATCAAAATCACCGCCGATGGCAAGCTCACCGTCGCCGACAAGCCGTACGACGTGGACGGCCTGAAAACGGTCCTCGCCGACCACATCAAACAAGCCGGAGAGCGGGGGGTGAACGTACAGATTGATGCGGCGGCGGAGGTTCGATTTGAGACGGTCAAGCAGGTGATCGAGATATGCAAACAGGCCGGCGTGCTGAGCGTTTCGCTGGCAGCGACGGAGATCGCCCCGG
>CALFYU010000272.1 GCA_937952455.1 uncultured Planctomycetaceae bacterium | reverse complement strand
CGTCGTACATCCGTGCCCGCGTCGCCGCCGGACAGAGCATCCGCTTCATGACGCCCCGCGCCGTGGAGTGCTATATCGAAGCCCACGGCCTCTACCGTTGATAGATCGGTAACAGCTGATAGGCGGGCGTCAGCGCTAACACGGACAACGCGGTCGTATAACTGCGTCCGAAATAGTCGCCGTTGTTGAAATTCTCCCGCTCCCAGGATCCGTCACCGTTCTGGTGCGCGCGGAGTTCGTGCGCGAGGTGCGGATAGAACGTCTTCCAATACTCGCCTCCCAATTGATACATCGCCTGGCTGCAGTAGTAGGCTCCGTAGTGGTATGGGAACGAGGCGGTGTTGTACCGGGCGAAGGAATAACTGAGCACATGTTTGCCGGCGAGCTGCGCGATCTCGGTGTTGTGTTCGCCCCCCAACGAGAGTGAGACGATTCCGCCGCCGACAATTCCCGGCGTGACCAAGCCGTAGGACCGGTGCGTGCTATAGGCGAACGTCTTGCGGTGATGGTCGAAGCAGCGGCGGATGTAGCCCATGGCGTCATCGATCCACTCCTTAGGGACGTCGAACTCGGCGTTGCGTGCCGAGCGCATATACATCAGCTGCCAGGAAGTCACTGACAGGTCCGCATCGATGGCTTGCCGGGGGCGGATGTAGCGCCAGCCGCCGGCCTCTTCGGGATTTCGCTTCGGCCGTTGTTGCATCCGCCGCAGGAACTGCAAACCTTTGGGGATCGCCGTTTTGATGCGATCCCGCAGCCGCGGTGCGGTCATGCCGTAGACCTCGCCCAGCATCAAGCCGGCGATGGCATGATTGTAATTGCCGGCGTGAGAAGCCCCGTCGTGAACGTGATGCGGTTCCGGCTCGATGAGTGAAAACAGCCCGTCTTCGCGCTGGCAGGTGAGTACGAACTCGACGGCCCGCTCGATGCGTTCCCCGTGCGGCCCTTCGCCGGGCAAATGCCCGCGGGAGAGAAACGCCAACACGCACAGTGCCGTGACCCCCGGCTGGCCGGTGGGAGGCGCCTCAAAGGAACCATCGTCGCGCTGTCGCGCAGCAAGATAGTCCAATCCACGATCAATTGTCTGGTCAACCTGCCGCCACTCGGCGGCCGTTAGCACCTCACGCGGCGATTCGATTGCCTCGGCGTCCTCTGCACGAGCGGACCGCACCGCCCAAGCCATTATGCTCACGGCGAGCGCAAGCAGCATTAGATGTCTGACGCGCGAACGCTTCACTGAGCCGCCCTAACTGTCGATCCGGACCGTTGGTACTATTTTCGATTACCGGGAGCATCGTGCTTGCGCGTAAGTATAACAGCAATTGAAATCGAGCGCCATCCCCTTGTAGGCAGCAGCCACAAAAAAAGCCCCCGGCAGTACCGGAGGCTGGGGAGCAGAAGTGTCTTTTGGTGCGTCGTCAATCAGGCGACTTTTTCGTGCACGAGCGATTGCGTGGCGGAGAATCGTTCGCAGTAGCCATTTTCCCATTGGGCGTGCAGGCGGCGGATGCCGTCGATGAGCATCGGCGGGGCAATGCCAAGCGCTTGCCGGATGTTGGTGCTCCGCAGCGAAGTTTCGCCCTGGCCGAAGACGCGTCCGCCGAAGGAACGCCAGTCGTCGGCCGCAATGTGTACGTCGGTGTGCCCGAATTGATCAGCCAAGCGGCGGGCAAAGGCGAACGGATTTGTGCGTTCCGCTCCCGGAATATGATACAGCCCACGCAGTTGGTCTGCGAACGCTTGTTCGAGAATCTCAGCAAGATCGTTGGCCAAGATTGGCGTGGCATGGCGGATGCAATCGAGTTTACAGGTTTCACCCTCCTCGATGGCATGCAATATTGATTCGACGAATCCGGGCATACCGGATGTGGGTGACCAACCGTAGGCATTCGTGCGGACGATCAATGTCCGCTGGCAGTTGTCGCTCGCCTCGGTTTCGATGGCGCGAATCGTGCGGGCGATGGTGCTGTCGCAGAAGTGGTCGGCCTGTTCATCGTGGAACATCCACGGCCCGCGGAAAATGCCGTCGGATGAGATCACTGTGAATTCGCAGCCAGCCGACTGAGCGGCGACTGCCCAATGTCGCATGGCCACGATCGCGTCGCTGCCGGGGTCTTGGTCGTGATCGGCATTCCACGACGACTGTGCGGCCGGACCGCAAACCACCAGCCAATCGGGTCGCTCGACCGACATCCATTTCCGGATCGATTCCGCATCCTGTGTTTCGCAGACTGACGTGCGGCAACCGGCAATTGAGATGGGATCGCCCAACGACAGTCCGAACACGTCGAATCGATTGGCCAATTCGGCCGCCAGATTCGCTCCCACGACGGTGTCAATCCCTGCGACAAATAGCTTGTGCACGCGGTGCCTCCATGCGTTTGCGTGTGTCTCTTGAATTCCGGCAGGGTTGTGTCACCAAACCCTGTGGCCGCTGGTTCTTAGCGCTGATAGCGTGTTGCGAGATTCGTTAGAAACAGTCGTGGCCCGGCGTCTATTTCGGCGTTTTTTCGAACCAGTTTCTTGTCAGCCAATTCCTCAACCGGCAGTTTCTGCCGAAAACGATGGCGGAGTATACTGCCGCCCGGCAAAACTCGCCAACCCCAGTTTTTCGCGAAATTACGGGACGCGCGGTTCGGACTAGGTCGTCATCCGAAGGAAAGGAACTCCGACGTTCCACCGGATGGAGGATCAAGGTCATACATGGGTCTGATAGTTGTCCCGTATGTTTTTGCGCCCCCCTCTCAGAAGATTGAAAGTCAAGCTCCGACGGAAGATCCACGTCGTACCGAATGTGAACTGGTTGAGGAGGTGAGCACGCGTATTTCCCGTGATTCTCCTGCGACTACCTCAGGTTAGCGGATTCAGAAAATCCGCAGGAGCTAATTCCGTCAATCTGGTCACTATCAATGCCCGTAACCAAAAACCCATGATTCGACAGGCACTCGAAGCTCGCTGCGAGTCTCTCACGATTTGACTGGCAAACCTCTGACAAAGATACGATCGTCGAGTGTTTTTCGCCTAATCGCCTCCCAACTCGAACCTCCGGCGTAAATACATTGCAGAGGAGCTTAATGTCGAGAAACGCGCGATCGTCCTCCTCTCGAGCAATCTGGATTTCTACACTTTCTGGGATTGTTGCCACTTTATTACCGCATTCCCCGGGAAGTGCGAATCTCGTGTCCAAAACAATTTCAGTGAATACGTCGTGGTTTGTTCCGCTTGTATGCCGTTCAGCTCCCATTGCGAGGCCTTTCAGTTCATCCGAGAACGCGACCCAATCGAGGCAGCGTTCTGCCAAGCTCATTTGAACTGCCCACCATTGCCACCATTCGCTTAGCCCTGGACACACGCGGGGCGGAAACTCGATTTCCCACCATCCCACCAACGACCTGTAGTGGCGAGCCGCTGCGGCAAACTGACAAATCCCGTCGCATAAGTCTTGGGGAGACATTTAGTATTCCCACCTAGCTACACTTGAGTTGGCCGGAATTGGACGCGCCAAGCGATAGAATGTAGGATCAAAATCACTGCGCTGAAAGTGTGTCGTCGATGGAAGGGAGTGTGGTACTTTTGGCCCAGGGGAAGTCTGTCGCCTATTCCGACTTCAATTCCTTTCAAGATCGAAACCACGTAATACCAAATTCAATTATCGGTAAGAGAAATCTTACCATCCCGTCCAAAACCCACTGGGAGCGCCAATACCACCTTACATTCGTAGGGCAGCAAACTCTCAATCCGCCGCGTCGCGGGTGCACATGCTGCGCAGGACGTTGAGATCGGTGTCCGCTGCCAGCGTCCGCACGCTGCCGTCGGCCATCAAAAATAGCGTCGGTCCACCCCCGGGGCTGCCGAAACCGCGCTGGTCGCGATTCAATCCATTGGTGATGTGCCGCCAGTTCGACGGTTCCCCCCAGGCCGGGTAGTTCCCCGGAATCTGGCCTGCGAGAAACGTGCTCGACAGGCCGTCGCTGACGTCTTGTTGGAACACGGTGGAGTTCTTGTCGAATACGCCGAAGTGCACCTTGTCCCCCCGGGCGTCAATCTCCTCGCCGCCGACTCCGGCGAAGTGCGCTGCGGCGAACTCCTTGATCGACGTCTTCTGCTCGATGCCGGCAACCAAATACTCGGGAATTTGCCGTTGCATTTCTCCAGCATTAACGGCTGCGTCGAACGGCTGTGCCAGATCGATCGACTCGTGCAGCCGATCGTATCCCAGATAGGGCAACAGCGTCGTCATCCATCCATGCATGGGACGCTCCGTACCATCGGGTTGCTTCACGAAAGTGCCGCCGGCGGGAAACTGGCGCCGCCGGTCATAGTAGCCGTTGATGGCGGCGCCGATCGATTCGAGGCGGGTTTCGCTGATTCTTCGATTGCACTGAAAAATCGACAAGTCGCCGAGCGTCCATGACAACAGCGGACCTAATAACATGCCGACGATGCTCAGCCCCATGCCGGTCAGTGCGTGGTTCAAACCCAGCACCCGGCCGCGGGACGTGCGGACTTCGTCGGCGGCGAGAAAGCCGCAGAACAGGGCCACAAAGCCGACAATCAGGGCTGGGAATTTGGTCCACATGCCCGGAACGAGCGCCAAAGCGGACAGGGTGATCGCCGAGATGCCCAACCATACGCTGGTTTTCGCTTTGCGCGACATCACCGAGTCGACTGTCTGCCGTTTCGGCTTACGAATCTCGATGCCGAGGGGATGTTCCTCTCGGGCCGGAGGCCGCCAACGTTTCGGCTCCGAGTGGGGCTTAGGTTGCGCCGGACGTCGTTGGGACAACGACTCGCGTTCCTCGTGCTCAAGCGCGTCGTCGACGATGTGGTCGAACTTCGATGTGTCCTGATCGCGCAGCGGAGTTTCCGTGGTCTCTTTGAGCGACGATTCGGGATGCGTCTCTGCCGGCTGTACGCCCATCAGTTTCCACAACGACTTCAGCGGCGCGGGTGGCTCGGCAGGCTCCGGCGGCGGGGTTTTTGCCGCATCGGGGGCAGGCACGGGGTCTTTTCCGTGCGACATGATTTCCCACAGACTCTTAGGACGCCGCGGGCGATCCGGATTGTGTGGCTTTTCGGACATGTGTGACGTGACGCGCAGAATTGTCGTGAGCCGGCACAACGAACGGCTGCATTGTTATGGTAACCCGCTAGCGGCTGACTGTCTGCTTTGAAATAAAGAATTCCTCGACGAGATCCGCCTCGGTCACCAAACCGAGTAGTACGTCCCCTTTATAAATCGCGGCGTACTCCGATCCGGCCGAACGCAGCGTCAAGATCGCCTCCAATTTCCCCGCGCGTGCGTCGATTCTCAGCAGGGGAATTGTCAGGTCGCGTATTTGGCGGTCATAGAGGCCAATATCGGCGACGCGCACGTAGCCGTACCAGTCGTGTCCCGTCTTCGTGTGACGTACGGGCACCACAGAGCGTCCGTGGCGGCGCGCGAAATTGAGCGTCGAGGCGGCCGTCAGATTATCATGCACACCAATCACGCGGGACGCTTCAGTCATCGAGTCGGTGACCGGCAGCGGAGCGTTGTGCAATAGCCCCTGCACCAGTTCATTTTGGACGGGTGTCAGCAGCCCCTCGGCATGGCCCTCAGAGAGCACCTGCACCAAGCGTTTGCGGCCGAGTGTCGTTTGGGTCATATTCGATTCCTGTCCGCTAAGGTGCTCGAACAATTTGCACAACCAGACCAGCGGATAACTGAACGGCAGAAACACCCAATAGAAGATCATGAACCAGGGGCGGTTCTTGCGGATCAGCCGGTGTGGCGCTTCGTAGTAGAGATTTTTGGGAATCAGCTCGCCAAAGATGAAAATCAGCGGCGTAAAGAGGATCGTCCCTATGATCTCCAAATGCCCCGACGACGCACCGAACAGGGCCGCCGTGGCCAGCGTGACGGCCAATGTGGTGATGTAGTTTGCGACGTTGTTGCCGACGAGCGTCGTCGCCACGAAATAGCCGGGCTGCTGCACGAAATGCAACAGCCGCTCCGCCACGTAATCTCCCGAGTCCGCCTCAATGCTCAGCCGCAGCGGACTGATACGATAGAAACCGATCTCAGACCCGCTGAAAAATGCGGAGAGCCGGACGCCCAGCAGAAACAGTGCGATGATGGCCGTCCAGATCCACAAGCTTTCCATGCGGGCGTGTCCTTTGATTCGGAATACCGCAACGTCGTTTACCCCCCGGCTGAGCCGGGGGGCCGAGCGACGATTGCTACAGGATAAACCGGCTGAGGTCTTCGTTTTCGACGACCTCCTTCAATTTGTCGCGGACGTAGGCGGCGTCAATTTTAACGGTCGCCTTTTTCATGTCCGGCGCTTCAAAGCTGATTTCTTCCAGCAGCCGTTCCATAATTGTATGCAGTCGCCGTGCGCCGATGTTCTGCGTCGATTGATTCACCTGATAGGCGATGTCGGCCATCGACTCCAAGCCGTCCCGGGTGAATTGAAGTGTCACGCTGTCGGTCGCCAGCAGCGCTTCGTATTGTTTCGTGAGCGAACTGGTCGGCTCGGTGAGGATGCGAATAAAGTCGTCCCGCGTGAGATCGGTCAATTCCACGCGGATCGGGAACCGGCCCTGCAACTCGGGCATCAGGTCCGACGGCTTGGTGCGATGAAACGCGCCGGCGGCGATGAACAGGATGTGCGACGTATTGACCGTGCCGTAGCGGGTCTGCACGTTCGTCCCCTCCACGATCGGCAGCAGATCGCGCTGCACCCCCTGCCGGCTGACGTCGGCATGGCTGCTGCCTCCCTCTCCGCCGCAGATCTTGTCGATCTCGTCAACGAAGATAATCCCGCTGTCTTCAGCCAGCGCGATCGCCTCCTCGTGCACGGCGTCCTTGTCCAACAGCGCTTCGACCTCTTGCTCCAGGAGTATCTTGCGAGCGTCGCTCACCTTGAGTGTCCGCTCTTGGCTCTGCTTGGGGATGATCCGCTCGAACATCGACTGAAAATCGATGTCCATCTGCTCCATGCCCATGTTGGAAAACACCTGCACCGGGGAATTGCGCGACTCGACCTGCATTTCCACCAATCGGTCTTCCATCTCCCCGGCCCGCAATTTCTTGCGGAACTTTTCCTGCGTCCGCGCGTGGCGGTCGGCGGATTTGTCGGCGTTTTCCTCGTCGGTGCCGGGTTCTTCCCATTCCGGCTTCAGCGGGGCCAATAGATCCACCAGCCGGTCTTCGACGCGCCGCGCCGCTTCCTCCTCGACTTCGGCCCGCTTGGCCGTCTCAACTAATTTGATCGACGCCTCGACCAGGTCGCGCACCATGCTTTCCACGTCGCGGCCGTAATAGCCGACCTCAGTGTATTTCGTGGCTTCGATCTTGATAAACGGCGCCCCCGTGAGCGAGGCCAGCCGCCGCGTGATCTCCGTTTTCCCCACGCCGGTGGGGCCGATCATGATGATATTTTTCGGCGTGACTTCTTTGCGGATCTCCGGATCCAATTGCCGCCACCGCCAGCGATTGCGGATCGCGATCGCCACCGCCCGTTTGGCGGCATCCTGCCCGATGATATGGGCATCCAACTCGGCAACCACCTCGCGCGGTGTCAATTCGCGCACGGAAACTCCTCCACCACAATTTCTGTGTTCGTATAGATGTCGATCTCGGCCGCGATTTCTAACGATTTTTTTACGATTTCCGCCGAATTCAATTCCGTATTCCGCATCAGTGCCCGCGCCGCCGCTGTCGCGTACGATCCTCCCGACCCGATGCCGATGATGCCGTCGCTCGGTTGAATCACGTCCCCCTGCCCGGTGACCAGCAAACTGTGCTCGGTGCTGACGACGACCATCAGCGCTTCCAACCGACGCAAAATGCGATCGGTACGCCAGTCACGAGCTAATTCGGTCGCGGCGCGGGGAATATTACCGGGAAAGTCCTTGGCCTTGGCCTCAAACCGTTCCATCAGGGCAAATGCATCGGCCGTCGACCCGGCAAATCCGACCAGCACCTTGTTGTCCAGCATCCAGCGAATTTTCTTGGTATCCGCCTTCATGATCGTGTCCCCCAGCGTCACCTGCCCGTCGCCGCCGAGAGCGACGTCGTTGCCCCGCCGCACGCTGAGGATCGTGGTGGAACGCCATTTTGGTTTGTCTTGGGGCATGGGGGATCGTCTCGATTTGCTGGTTTTCTGGCGATTCCGGTGAAAATGCGCGATGTTTGCTCAAACGTAACAATTGCATTCCGGGGCGGCAATGTAAACCCCGTCGGGGGTGTCCACGCCCGCGACCCCCCCCGGCGGAACCGGGGGCTGAGAGCAATGTTTTGGCAAATCCCCATCAGACCCCGGCTCTGCCGGGGGTACGGTCGGCACAATTTACCCAAGACACTTTGCCATGACCGCCGATAATCATTATCATAAACGTCGGCTGATGCGTTCTGGCCACGGGGCATTGAATACCATAGACACACCGAGACTTCCGCATGAACACCCACGATGAAGCACGACGCAACGGTCATCAACAGGCGCACGCGGCGGGGATGGCGCAATCGCCATTTGCTCCGGCGGCGACGGACCTGATTCGCGTCGGTTCGCGGCGGTGGTTTCTGCAGACCGGATTGGCCGGGCTGGGCGGATTGACGTTGCCGGGATTGCTCCAACAGCGGGCGATGGCCGAAGCAGCGGCAGCGGGGAAGAAATCGGTGATCCTGTTCTGGCTCTCCGGCGGACCGAGCCAACTCGACATGTGGGATCCCAAGCCGTTTGCCCCGCAGGAAATCCGCAGCCCGTTCGGCACGATCGACACCAAAGTCCCCGGCGTACAACTGACCGAACACTTTCCGCTGCAAGCCTCGATCGCCGACAAGCTGTCCTTCATCCGCAGCGTCGACTGCCGTGCCAGCAATCACACGCCGATCACGATGCAGGCCGGCAATCCCCTCGCCCAGCGGACCAATGACGGCAAGGACGGCGCGGGGTATCCGTCGATGGGATCCATCGCCGCCAAGTTTCGCGGCGCGAACGATCCCGACATGCCGGCGTTTGTCGGTCTAGCGAATTCCTGGGCGGCCGACGTCTGGGGCGCCGGGCACATGGGGACCGATTTCGAACCGGTCAAAGGCTTGGAACTGGCCGGCAAGTTCACGCTGCCCGACGGTATCAAAATCGACCGCTTGACGGATCGCAATAGCCTGCGACGCGAATTCGATCGCTTGCGGCGCGACATTGATTTGCAGCAAACACTCCAGCGGCAAGATGGCTACACGCAACAAGCCTACGACATGGTCCTGTCGGGAAAAGTGCAGCAAGCCTTCGACGTCGATCAGGAGTCGGCGGAGACCCGCGAGTTGTACGGCCGCGAAAGCATCGGTCAAAAGGCGCTGCTCGCGCGGCGTTTGGTCGAATCGGGCGTCACGTTCGTACTGGTCAGCGGAGCGTGGGGTTATTTCGATCACCACGGCGACAGCGTGCGTTGGAAGGGCATCGAAAAAGGCCTCAAGCCGCTGCTGCCCCGCGTCGACCGGGCGGTGTATGCCATCGTGACCGATTTGGAACAGCGGGGATTATTGGACGACACGCTGGTGTTGATGCTGGGCGAATTCGGCCGTTCGCCGCGAATCAACAACGACCTGGGCCGCGACCACTGGACGCCGGTGATGTCGATGGTGGCTGCCGGCGGCGGTTTGCGGCACGGTCAAGCGATCGGCAGTACCGACTCGACCGGCGGCGAAATCAAATCCGCCCCCGTCCGCCCGCAGGATTTGGCAGCGACGGTGTTCAAACACCTCGACATCGACCCGCGTTCCCACTGGACCAGCCCGCAAGGGCGTCCGACGCCGATCGTGACCGAAGGCGGGCGGGCGATTGCGGAGTTGGGGTGATGCGGCATGAAACACGTCGTTTCCAGGCCGATGCGAGCTGATGAGATTCGCGACGTCGATCTGGAACGGGTGTGTGAAAAATGCGGTCGCCATTACCGGTACCGTGTCAAAGTCGATCCCCGATCCTATCCCGGTAAAATGACGCTCGACAAGTTCGATGATTGCGTGCGCCATATTGAAAGTGATGACGGGCGTGCAGAATACGGGGTTTGGTGCCCGCATTGCCATCACATCCATCGCGCTGCTATCCAGCGCACATTTCCGCAAGGGTTTGCGAGAGCAGTGCGCAATTATCGCTGGCGCGAATCTGACATCGGTGGTTTTGTATTTCTTGGATTAGGTAGTTTGTTCTTTATTGCTGCGGGGCTTTGCAATTTTTTGGGCATTAGTCTGTCCCGGTACGAGCCTTCCTTGGCGACGGGAATTCTGTTCGTAGTGGTAGGAATCGGTTTCCTGCTATCCGCGATGCGAAGTACGAAAATGTGGTCTCCGCTAAGTCGCTTCAACAGAAGGCTCGCACAGCGCGCTGAGCAAATGACGGACGATGAATTCGCTGGCATATTGGGGAAGATTTGTCAGGAATATCTTTACCGCGAAGCGTCTACGGACTCTGGCGGCGTGTATTGGTTCAATCATCCGTTTTCATGTATCGTCGCGCAGTGGCCTCATGTATTGTGTTTCGGCCAACAAAAGCAGCAAGTACCGTAGGGCAGGCTCCCCCCTAGTTGATTGCCCTTGTGATGAGCGCAGTCTCACCGACAATCGGCTTGGCATCTTCAATAGGAATTAAAATAAACGGAATGCGTAATGCACCGGTTAAATGATCGCGGTGTTATACTGTGTGGATACTCGACCGCGGTATTGTTTTTCCTCATTGGGATTCCCGCGATCTCAACCGACAGACAGGTCATCATGTGCTGTCTGGTGAGTTCAATCGTTATTCTATTCATCGCAGCAGTCTCGCGGGTACGTTATTCCAAGGCGTTTTCGAAAACCGATGTATGGTGGATACATATTGACCTGATGGTTAAGCTTGGGTTGTCTTTGATGGCGATTCGCGCATTTGTGTGGCTGAGCG
>CALFYU010000271.1 GCA_937952455.1 uncultured Planctomycetaceae bacterium | reverse complement strand
CGCAGCAGATTTTCATCTTGGAAGATGCGGCTTATCGCGAATTGCGCTATGACGGTCCCGAGTTGCCGAGTATTTGGAGTTTTGATCCCGACCGCCGCACGGTGATTTTGGCGAACACGTTTTCCAAAACGTTTTCTCCCGGATTGCGTGTCGGATTCGGCGTGGTCCCGGCCGAATTGGAGCGACCAATCTGCGACCGCAAGGGAAACGAAGATTTCGGTTCGGCCAACTTCAATCAGCATCTGCTGTCGGAAGTCTTTCGCATGGGGCTGTATGACTCGCATGTGGCGGGTCTCCGCACGATGTACAGGCGCAAACGGGACGTGATGCTGCGCGCCGCTGACGCCTATTTCGGCGAATTGCCCGGTGTCTCTTGGGTGCAACCGCACGGGGGGCTGTACGTGTGGATGACTCTGCCGGATCATTGCGACACCTCGCTGGGCGGCCGATTGTTTCGAGAAGCGACGCAATCTCACGGCGTAATGTATGTGCCGGGCGAGTTCTCATTCGCCGGAAAGCCGGGCGACCGACCCAAGAACCACATGCGGCTCAGCTACGGCGTGCAGGATGAGGCGGGCATCGACTTGGGAATGCAGCGTCTAGCCACCGCCGTGCGCAACGTACTGGCCGAAATCTAACAGTCGAACAGTTCTGAGATGTCCGCTGCCTTGCGAGGTTTTGCGAAGTTAAGCTCATCCGACTGTAACGGTTATTTCGATAAGGACGAGGAACCGATAATGCAATTCTGACAGTGACCGCCGATTCCCTGCTGCGCTTGCACCGATCATCGAAAGGCCCACTCATGAGTATGTGCGACTCCTGCCATGCGGGCTGTTGCCGGTCATTTGCCGTCCCTCTCTCCGGGGCGGACATCGTGCGGATCACGTCCGATTGCCAGCTTTCGTTTTGGGATTTCGTCTGCCGCTGGGAGGACCGCAACGGGGAAATCGCACAGAAGTATGCCCCCCACTTTTATTTCGACGACGAACCGGAAACACCGTTTGTGATCTGTTTGATCCACAACGAGAGCCAAACCTGGCCGGGGACCAGAAAATGTATCTTCTTGGAGGAATCGCCGGCCACCGCGGAACATCCTCTGGGGACCGCCGGTTGCGGAATTTACGGCAGCCGTCCCGCGGCTTGCCGGGCCTATCCCACGAAACTGAACCCGACATCGGATCTGGTGATCATCCATGACGTGCCGCCGCGGGGGCGGCCCAGCACGGACCCGGTTTACACGCTCTGCCCCCGAGCGTGGGAACCGGAAGACTTCGACACGATCCAGTCGCTTCAGGACCTGATCGTTGCGGAATTCGAGATGCAGTTCTTCAACCGCGTCGCGGCAGTCTGGAACCGCAAACCGGGTGCGTTCGCCGCCTTTCCCGACTATTTGCGGGGAATCTATTCGCAGCGGGTCCGCAAGGATTCTGAGGCAGACGAGCGGCATCAAGAACAAACTCAAATCCGCCGCGCTGCTTGAGAGCGGGTTTCAGGGAATTGGCCTAGATTTGTTTCAAGACCCTCTGACGCGTCGCGAGCTTGTCTATTTGATTCTCGAACAGGCGCAACCGGATTTTGAAACGGGTTCTATCAACGCGGTCGTGGCCGACACACGATTCGTCCGGTTGACAGCGGCAGGAAAAATCGCGATGACAGGGTGCTTGAGTACCCCGGGACCGCGACCAATCCGCTGACTGCAATGACCGACGATTTTCTGCCGACCGCCGACTTGCGCACGCTCAAATTCCGTGCGGAAATGCTCCGCACCCTGCGGGAGACGTTCGAGGCGCACGGGTATTGGGAAGTGGAGACGCCGCTGTTGTGCGGGGAGTCGGTCGTCGACGCGCATCTCGATCCGTTTGTCGTCGACGAGAAGTACTTTCTGCAAACCTCCCCCGAGTTGGCGATGAAGCGGCTGCTGGTCGCCGGAGCGACTGCGATTTATCAAATCACCCGCGCCTTCCGCCGCAGCGAACAGGGACGCTTGCACAATCCTGAATTTACGATGGTGGAATGGTATCGCACGGGAGATGGATACCACGACCAGATGGACTTCGTGGAAATCTTGGTGCGCACGGCGGCGGCGCAACCCTTGAAGAATTCAGGCCTCCAATTGGGTGATGTCCCATTTCGCCGCCGTACATACGACGACGCGTTTCGCGACATCTTGGGCGACACCGTCCTGGACAAAAATTGTGAGCAACTCCGCAAGGTTGCAGGCGAGCGGCGACTTTCCGTACCCCAGACGCTCCGCGACGACGATCGCGACGGTTGGCTGAATCTTTTGCTGGCCGAAGTTGTCGAACCAGCATTGGGGCGAGACGGTCCGGAGTTTGTTTATGACTACCCCGCCTCTCAGTCAGCCTTGGCCCGCATCGATCCTCAAAATCCGCTCGTCGCGCAGCGGTTTGAACTGTATATCGAGGGGTTGGAAATCTGTAACGGATACTATGAGTTGACCGACACCAATGAGTTGCGGAGACGTATCGAACGCGAAGCGGCCAAACGGACCGCCGAGGGCCTGCGTCCGCTGCCCGAACCGCGGCGACTGCTGGCCGCAATGCAGAGCGGATTGCCCGAATGTTCCGGCGTCGCTTTGGGTTTCGATCGTCTGCTGATGGTCTTGACCGGCACCAACGACATTGCCGCTGTCACCGCGTTTCCGATCTCGCGCGCCTGAACCTTTCCTCATTTTCTGCCAGCGAACTGGATTAGCCATGAGTCTCTCCCGCGATCTGGAAAACCGCGTCGCCGTCGTAACGGGCGGCGCCAGCGGCATCGGCCGCGCGTGCGCCGTGCTGTTGGCCGAACAGGGTGCAAAGGTATTTGTCGCCGACTTCGATCCGCTGGAAGAGAACGAAGCGCAATTCGGGAAATTGGGGATCGAGCACCGCCGCTGCGACGTGCGCGTCGTGGGGGAACTGGAGACAATCATCAACGAAGCGGCCGCGACCGGCCCGTTGAGGATCCTCGTCAATAATGCCGGCATCGGCATGGTGAAGCAGATCGACGACGTCACCGAGACGGATTGGGACGCCTGCCTGGACACGAATCTCAAGGCGGCCTTTTTCGGTTGCAAGTTTGCTATTCCCCACATGCGGGCGGCAGGCGGCGGAGCGATCGTGAACGTGTCGAGCAACGCGGGAATCTTGCCGCGGGCACACGATCCGGTCTATTCGATCAGCAAAGGGGCGCTGATTTCCTTGACCAAAAGTTTGGCCCTCTGTCACGCCCCCGATCGTGTCCGGATCAACGCCGTCTGTCCCGGTCCGGTCGGCGCCACGCGGATGCTGGAGGCCGACCTCGAAGCCGCGGAGAATCGTGACGCGATGCTGGAAAAATTGATCACCGCCAGCCCCTTGGCTAAGGCGTACGGACGAGTGACCGACCCTCGAGAAATCGCCCAATGCGTCGCCTATTTGGTCAGTGATGCGGCCGTGATGGTGACCGGCACGGCCGTCGGTATCGACGGCGGCAAATCGCTCGGCGTGCCGCCGGCATAGAGGGCGGAAAGAAGTTGAGAGTAGCCAGTGGTCAGAAGTTGGCTCGCACCCCCAGCGAAATAGGCATGCCAACCCTAAATCCTAAGGACCAAAGCCGACAGCCTTTCTTCCTCAAGCCTGTCACCTCAAGACTCAGGCCTCGTTCTCATCCCGCCGGCTGGCTCGGTTTATGATTTCTCGGATTTCGGTGCCGAAGCGTTCTTCGACCATTTCAAACAATTGCTGCCGAATCTCCTGGTAGCTGGACGCCAATTCTCGGGCCGGTTCGGTGAGCGTGCTTCGCCGCCGATTGCCGCCTCCGACCTGGGTTTCGACGAGTACGATCCCCAGACGTTGCTCGACCTCTTTAATGCGTGCCCAGACGTGTCGGTAACTCTTACCGACGACAACGGCAGCCTCCTTGATCGAACCGGTTTGGTCCACCGCCTGCAATATTCGGCAGACGCCCAGTCCGAAAACATAAGTGCCGTTGACCTCTAACCAAACCTTGGCGCGCGGCGTGACGTCGATGGGGGTCAACCCGTCGCCTGACATCGGATTTCTCTACTTCTTCGATATGCTTCAGCGGGAGATGGGAGTCGCAATCTGTCGGAACTCACGAGAACCAGTTTCAAAACCCGGTTGTGCTTGTTCGAGAACCTTTCATGAAAGCGTCGGCGTGACGCATCCAAGGGTTTTGAAACGACTTGTAAGACGTGTGAGCGGCATTATCGTCTGATCACGATTTCTTGTCGCACCAGCGTTCTTATCTCATCACGCTTGCCTCG
>CALFYU010000270.1 GCA_937952455.1 uncultured Planctomycetaceae bacterium | reverse complement strand
TTTTCCGTGTTCTATCCGTGTTAATCCGTGGCTAACAACCGCCGAGAGTGTTGACTTCCGCATTGCCATGGGTTGTGCGATGATGTTTTCCGGCTTGAACGAGAATCGATGACCCGACCGGTGGAACGCGGATGATTTTGGAAGGTATTGTTACGACGCTCGATGCGGGGGGGCGGCTCAATGTGGCTCCCATGGGGCCGATTGTGGATGAGACGATGACCTCGCTCATCTTGCGGCCGTTCAAGACGTCGCAAACGTATCAAAACCTCCGCCAGCGTCCGCAAGGGGTTTTTCACGTCGTGGACGACGTCCTGCTGTTGGCTGAAGCCGCAATCGGTCTGCCAAGCGCCCCGCTCGTCACGCGCCCAGCGGAGGTCGTCGAGGGGTCGATTCTCGAAGACGCCTGCCGGTGGTACGAATTCGAGGTCGAGGACTTCGACGAATCTGAGGAGCGGACCACGCTACGTGCGCGGGTGGTACACATGGGGCGCCTCCACGATTTCTTCGGCCTGAACCGCGCCAAGCATGCGGTCGTCGAAGCGGCGATTCTGGCCACGCGGGTGCATCTGATTCCGGCCGCAGAAATTGCTACCCAAATGGACGCCCTGGCCATCCTGGTGAAAAAAACCGGCGGCGACCGCGAACGAACAGCGTTTTCGCTGTTGCGGGATTACATCGAGGGGGCGGAGGTGGCTGAGGATAGTTAGTTGCGTTGATGGACGTAGTGGTCCATAGAATGCCACATGTCGCATTGAGAGTCTACGAGGGATGGCCCGACCGCCTAGCGGTTGGGCGCCGATAGGCACAAGAAGCTGCGCCATGTGTATTAACTTGAGGGGGGCCCGCATGGCGCAGCTTCTTGTCGCTGCGCGACCCAGCCAATTCTGGCCGGGCCACCCGGTATCGGTACATGAGCTACGTGGATTAGCGCGCCATCGCCCGCAACTGCGGGACGTCAAAATACTCCAGCAAGCCAAAACAATATGTCTCCGGCGTGCGGTCATATTTGCGGCCTTCGCGGAGATAGGCCTTGAGCGTCTCGGGCAATTCAGCCGTTTCGACGGTCGTAATTTGGCCCTCTTCATCCAATGCAGCGGCGCATAACGCGGCGAGACTGGTCCGCGGGCCGCGGGCGAGCACTCTTACTCCGTCGAGTTCAAGGTGTTCGTTCGCCAAACGAACGGCAGCCAGAATTTGCCCAGATTGAATACCCAACGGCCGCGCGCCAACGGTGGCGATCAACTGCGCAGACCGATAAAGAGGCCCCGGCGGCTGCGCCGCTCCGATCAGGGCCGGGTCGAAACTCACGACCCGTTTTCCGTCAGCCGCCAATTTAGCAATTTCCTCCGCCTGAGCGGCGACGCCGTTGTCGGCCAGCAACATCACCGTTTCGTCGAATCCGTCCGGCGCGACCATCACGGCCGGCAGGCTCCAGTCGTTGTCCTGGAGCAGAAAGCGGCCGACCGTCAGCGATCCGACCTTCATCGGTTCTCCCTGCGGTTCGCCGGACAACGTGCGGTCCTCCCAACGCAAGATCTGTTTCAGAAGCTTGCGCCGCTCGTCTGCCGTGCCGGGCAATTCTCGCGGCAGCCGCTGTGCGATTTCCTCCGCCAAGACGCGAAAGTTGGAGTTTTGCGGCGGAACACCGACGGCTAACTCTTCCGCCGTCTTAATCTCATCGTTCGAGGGAATCTCCGCGGCATCGCCGTTGCCGTCCAGCCAATGCTTGGTCAAGAACCGGTACAACTGTTGCCGGTTGTCGAGTTCATAATTGTGCGTGCCGGGGTCGGAGTTTTCGTAATACTCAAACGCATCCTTCGCTCCCGCCTGTTCGTAGAAGGGCACGACCGGCTCGTACGTGTTCGGGCGAACCGTGGGGGATTTGAAGCAACAATTGTCCGTGAGATTATAAATCAACAGCGCCGGCCGCGGAGTGAGCATCGCAGTCAGATGCGCGTAGTCGGCGTACTTAACGAGATCGGTCGGATTCTGTTCCAGATCGCCGATGCTATCGTGATGAATGACCCGCTGCGCTAAAGAACTGTATCCGGCGACCGGGATTGAGACCCGGATCCGCGTGTCGAGCGAACTCAGAATGATCGTCTGCCAGCCGCCGCCCGAGAGTCCCGTCATGGCAACGCGATCGAGATCGGCGTGGGGGTGACTCGTCAGCACGTCCAGCCCCCGCGACATCGCCAAATAGAACACGCTCAGCCCACTCACGCCGCACAAATCGAGCGTCGCCAGATCGTCGTGGGAATAGGCCGAACCGCTCAGCTCTCCCATCCGCAGCCATTCGGTGTTGAGCGCCAACATGCCCCGTTTGGCCTGGTTGATACAGCGGAGTTGTTTGTAATCGGCCGACTTTCCGTTGCTGTCGTGACCATTGACGTTGAGCACGGCGGGAACCTTTCCCGCCAGCTTGTCCGGTTCGTACAACAGCGCCGGGATCCACAGTCCCGGCACCGCTTCGTAGCGCAGTTTTTTGATTTTGTAACCGTTGCCGGTTTCGATAACGTCCAGCCATTCCACACGAGGCTGACCGGCACGCCACTCGGCTGGCACCCCTTTGAAGACGACTTCATCCAGCACCTTCTGTCGCAACGCCTCGGCTTGACGCTGCCACGCTTCGGCGGAGTCCGCCATCTCTAATTTTGGAATGCGCTTGGTTACAAAATCAGCCGTTTGTTTCGCTGCTTGATCCGGCGTAAGAATCGGCTGCTTGAGCGCGGTCGCGAGGTCGTCCTCCGCACGAACGTGCCCGGCCAGCAACGCGACGTTGAGCAGCCCCATCAAGACCAAACGCATGGCAACGACTCCTTGAGGTAGGGTGCGCGCGATGCACCTTCCGGTTTAGTAAGCACGATTTCCACTCGTGCGGGGTCAGGAGACCCGCGCACAACACAACGCTGCTATTCGTCAATCTCCCGGCCAATTTCGTAGATGGCCACGGTGTCCAACACTTCGCTGTTGGAGTCAAACAGCCGCCGGACGGCCGCCTTGTGGATTTTCATCTTCAGTCCCCCCACGCCGATCGCGCCATAACAGACGGCACCGCCGATCTCTTTGCCGGCATCCATCATGTCGACCCCTTCCAATCCGAGCGGCGGGACGGCATTGAGGTCGATGGCCACTTTGAGCGAATCCAATGACGCACGTTGTTCGGCCGACAGAAACTGTACGCCCGCCGCTCCAGCGGCAATGATCAATTGGGCACCGCCGCAGGCTTCCAGGACTTCGGCATCGCTCCCGGTCGCCACCGGAGTGAGTTTTGCACCGTCGACGTGCTCGCGAATCGCCGCACACGCTTGTTCAGCCCGTTCGACCGACCGCGACGCCACCCGGACATTGGCGCCCCAACCCGCCAGAAGCTGCGCCGCCCGCAGACCCACCGGTCCGGTCCCGCCTAAGACCACGGCTTCACTGCCGGCCGCATTCAAGTGCCGCTGTGCACATAAGACCGCCGCTGCCGCCGTCGTATTCGAGCCGTTGGAATCCATCATCACCGAAACCCGCACCGGCCCGAAGAACGTCTTCTGCACCTTGCCGAAAACTGCCTCTCCGGCGGCGACATTGCTGCCGCCGACAAAGATCGCCGTGTTTTGCAGGTCCCGCGGACCGCGTGTGAACATCGCTCCGTGCACCAGCGGCTCAACGTTATCGGCCGTAATGCCCCCGTAGCTGAATAGTTCGTCGACGTCCGCATCCACCGCGACGACACGGTCAAACGTACTCGGCTGCGAATCGGTGTCGAGTTGGATCAAAATGCGTTTCATGGTGAGTGGCACATCGATTGACAAGTTGATAAGGGTGCCACTGGCGGCTCGTCCGCCAGTGCAGAACGTGGTCGGCAAGAACACTGGCGGGCAAGCCGCCAGCGGCACCCGGCGAATCGAATCACATCAACATCCGCTGCGCAATCACGAAGCGGAGCACCGCACCGCCGCGATACCCCGCTTCGCAATATATTCTGATTTGTTGCGTGACGAAACTATTGCACTATTGCCCCGAGAACGGGTGCTTCGCGGCGCCTTTCTTGGCGACCATTTCGTCGGCGCTCGGTTCGCTCTTCATGGCGCGGGCGATCGCTTCCTTGGTGGCATCGTAGTTGTATTGGAAGATCTTTTTGTCGTCGCTCGCTTCCCAGTGGATGAAGACGCCGCAGACGATCACCAGGTTTTCGCATTGATCCTTGGGAATCACGCCCGCTTCGACGCTGTCGGCCACCGCCTTGGCCACCGCAAATTGGGCCGGACCGAACATTTGGACC
>CALFYU010000269.1 GCA_937952455.1 uncultured Planctomycetaceae bacterium | reverse complement strand
TTTTGCCATGGCAGTGTGGTGCGAGCCTCGACTTCTGAAAAAATAGGAGCTTTTGAGATCGCGGGTAGAGCTTCACTATTGGGGCGGGCGATGCCCGTAGAAAGCCGCAGTTTGTGCGCTCGCAAATAAGCAGGGCTGTTTGGCAAAGAACCGCTGAAACTGCTGCCGCTTGTGCCTTCGGCACACTGATTGCCGCTGGCCATCAGTGCCACCCGCGGATGTGTTTGGGTGATGGCAATTTACCCCCCGGCAAAGCCGGGGGCTGAGGGTGGCGCTCGCAAGCCGTTACGGGGCGACGACCCCCTTCTTCAGGATCAAATTCGCATACAGCGCCGTTTCGCTGGTGGCGACGATCGCATAGGCCGCTCGTGCACGGTCGTAAAACTCGAAGCGGTCGATGGGGGTCAGGGCGATTTCGCGGTTTTCGGCCCGCTGCAGCGCGCGGCGGAAGCCGTTCCAGATGGGAGGCTCGGGGGCCGATTTGTCGACCGGTTGCATCACGATCGCCACGTCGTCGACGAACGTGTCGATCGGCAGAAACTTGAGGATCCCCTCAATCACCGGCAGGCCCCCCAGACCGTCGCAGCGGACGAGTCGGTCGGCGTGTGAGTCGGCGGGGAAATTGCCGTCGGCGATCACAATTTCGTCGCCGTGTCCCATGCTCATCAAGACTTGCATCAGTTCGGGGGAAATCGTGGTCGGTACGCCTTTGAGCATTGCCGGTATCTCCGTGATTCAATTGTGGGGATTGGCGCAGGGAATTGTCCGCCGGTCATCTTAGCCGTTTTCGCTCACGTTGCCCACCGGCGACCCTCACCCCCGGCCCCTCTCCCGGACGCGGGAGAGGGGAGAATTTTGGGGGGCGCTTTCTGGGCGGCGCGGCGACCAGAAACCCTGGGGGACGCCCGCTATGATGGCGGCGGCGCTGGCCGGTCCGGCAATCGTAGAGGTCATGAATACGAGAAAATCAGCATGAAGATTCACGAATATCAAGGCAAACAGTTGCTCTCCGACGCGGGGGTCCGCGTTCCGCGGGGGGGGGTCTGCAAGTCGCTCGACGCCGTCGCGGCGGCGTTTAAGGAACTGGGCGGACCGCTGGCCGTCGTCAAATCACAGATCCACGCCGGCGGCCGCGGCAAGGGGCGATTTAAGGAGCATCCTGATCAGCCGGGGGTCGTGCTGGTCAAGTCGGCCGAGGAAGCTCGCGCCAATGCCGAACGCATGCTGGAACAAACGCTGGTGACGATCCAAACCGGCGACGAGGGCAAGCAGGTCAATACGCTGTTCGTCGAAGAAGGCCTCAAGATTGCCCGCGAGCTGTACCTGGGAATCGTCGTCGACCGCGAATCGGGCGGACCGGTATTGATGATGTCCTCCGAAGGGGGCATGGAAATCGAAGAGGTCGCCGCCAAGACGCCGGAAAAAATCTTTCGCGAAGCGTTCGACGCCGACTACGGCTTGATGCCGTATCAGGTTCGCAACCTGAGCTACAAGCTCGGCTTCAACGATGCGCAGAAGAAACATGCGTACAAGTTACTGCCGAAGATGTGCAAGTTTTTCGTGGACAACGATTGCAGCATGGCGGAGGTCAATCCGCTGGTCGTGACCGAAGAGGACGAGTTGATCGTGCTCGACTCAAAGGTCTCGTTCGACGACAACGCCCTGTTCCGGCACAAGGACCTGCTGGAGTTGCGGGACCTTTCCGAAGAAGACCCGGCCGAAGTTCGTGCCAGTGCGGCGGGACTGAGTTATGTGAATCTCGACGGTAACATCGGCTGCCTGGTGAACGGGGCCGGACTGGCGATGAGCACCATGGACCTGATCAAGCTGCACGGCGGCGAACCAGCCAACTTTTTGGACGTCGGCGGCGGAGCCAATGTCGAGCAGGTGACCGAAGCCTTTAAGATCATCCTGTCGGACTCAAACGTCAAAGCGGTGCTGGTGAACATTTTCGGCGGCATCATGAAGTGTGACACGATCGTCGAAGCGCTGTTGACCTCGTATGAAAAAGTCGGATTCAACGTGCCGTTGGTCGTGCGGCTGGAAGGGACAAACGTGGAGAAGGCCCGCGAAATGCTCGCCTCCAGCGGCCGCGATATCATCAGCGCCACCGACCTCACCGACGCCGCCAAGAAAGTCGTGGCCACGTTGAGCGCTTAACTTCGTAGGGTCCGCTGTGCGGACCATTGATTTACGTATCACGTTAGCCTGCAGCGGTCGGCACAGCGGACCCTACAAACTCCCAAACCGACGGCTTGCCGTCGTAATCGACGCACAACAACAAGAGATTTCAAGTACAAGCATATCGACACAACACACTAAGGCCGCCGGATCACTCTAGGAACGTTCGATGCAATAAACATCTGTGTTCAATCTGTGTTCCATCCGTGGCTAAGAATTCAATTCCCAACAACCTCGCGTTGCGAAAAAAGGCGACATAGAGCGATGAGCATTTTAGTGAATGCCGATACCAAGGTGATTTGTCAGGGCATTACCGGCCGGGCGGGGTTGTTTCACAGCCAGATGTGCCGCGAATACGGCACGCAGATGGTCGGCGGCGTGACGCCCGGCAAGGGGGGCAGCGACGTGGACGGTTTTCCGGTCTGCAACACCGTCGAGGAAGCGGTGGCCGAGACCGGCGCGAATTGCTCGATGGTCTTCGTGCCGCCGCCGTTTTGCGGCGACGCCATCATGGAAGCGGCCGATGCGGGAATTCCGCTGATCATCGGCATCACCGAGGGGGTGCCGGTGCTCGATATGGTACGGGTCTCCAAGGTACTCGAGCGGACCGGCAGCCGTTTGATCGGACCGAATTGCCCCGGCATCATCACACCCGGCGCCGCCAAGATCGGCATTATGCCGGGTTACATTCACAACCCCGGCACGGTGGGCCTCATCAGCCGCAGCGGCACACTGACCTATGAAGCGGTCTGGCAGCTGAGCAACGTCGGGCTGGGCCAATCGACCTGTGTGGGGATCGGCGGCGATCCGATCATCGGCACGAACTTCATTGACCTGCTGGAGATGTTCCAAAACGACCCCGGAACTGAAGCGATCTTGATGATTGGCGAAATCGGGGGCAATGCTGAAGAGAAGGCGGCGGCGTTCATTAAGGAACACGTCACCAAGCCGGTCGGCGCGTTCATCGCGGGCCGCACCGCTCCCAAAGGGAAACGGATGGGACACGCCGGTGCGATCATCTCCGGCGGCAGCGGCACGGCGGCGGATAAGATTGCCGCCCTGGAAGCGGCCGGCGCCGTCGTCGCCGAAAGCCCCGCCGACATGGGCGCCGCCGTGCAACGGGCAATCGCCAAAGCGGGTTAGTGCGTAACCCTCATGTGGGTGGGCACGCCCCCAAGAAGCCGCGATTCCGGCGGGTAGGTCAGGCAGCTGCCTGACCTACTGCTGTTTCCAACGATAAATGTCAGACAAAAAGTACAAGGGGTGGCCCGACCGCGTAGCGGTTGGGTGCCGTCAGGCACAAGAA
>CALFYU010000268.1 GCA_937952455.1 uncultured Planctomycetaceae bacterium | reverse complement strand
TTTTGTTGCTTGTTGCGTCTTCTTCGGAAAGCTCAAGCGCCTTATTCCAAGCTTCAATTGCCTTGTCGATCTGGTCCAACCGCTGATACGTGTCACCCAGATGGTCGTAAATCGTTCCATCCTGTCCGAACTCTTTTTCGGAGGCCTTCTTGAGGTGCGGCAGCGCTTCCTCGAATTTCCCCATCTTGTAGAGCACCCACCCCAGGCTATCCAAATACGCCGCATTTTCGGGATCCGATTCAATGGCGACACGGATCATCTTTTCGGCCTGTTCCAGGTTTTGTCCGTGATCGGCGTACAGATAGCCCAAGTCGTTATTCACCCCCGGATCGTCCGGATTCTCGCGGTAGACCTCTTCCAGCACCTCCATGCCTTTTTGCACGTCGCCCCTCTGCACGAAGATGTTGGATAGAAACGACTTGACGCGCCGCACAACCGCTTTATTGGCGGAGAATTCCTTGGCGATTTGTTCAAACTGACGCACCGCCTCGTCGTACTGCTCGCTGTGGCTATAAATCCAGGCTTCCCGCATTTTCAATTCCGCATTGGGCTGCCCAGCGAGCTTTTCTCCCTCCCGAATGGCTTCCAGTGCGGCCTCGGTTTCCCCGGCCAGCTCCAAGTTGTACGACAGCCAGTAGTAGAAGAACACGCGCGTATTGAGGTCGGCGATGAACGCGGGATCATTCACACCGTCCCGCAGCGCCTGCGCGGCTTCGGAGAACTTTCGCTGCGACCGCAGCAAATCGGAGAGCGCCAAGTACACAGAGTTCTTCTGTTCTGCCAGGCGGGTCTTTGTGAGCGCGGTGCGATAGAACTCTTCTGATTGTGCATTCTCATCCGCCATTTCCGCCAGATTGGCAAGCACGTACGCATGGGCGAAGTCCAATTCCGGCTCCGACAGTTTTCGGCCTTCGGCGATCACTTTGGCTGTCAACTCCTTATCTTCCGCGATCGCCTGCAATTCTTCCTCAATCGCTTCGATTTGGTTGCGTCCTTCGTAGGCCTGCGCCAAGGTGTGCAGCAATTCATTGGGACGGTTTTGCTTGTGGTAGATCCCCGCCAACACGGCGAATCCTTCGGGATCCTTCGACCGCTCAAGCGCCCGATTCAGCACCGTCTCCGCCTCGTCGAGAGCCCCCTCGCTCAACAGCATTTCAGCCAGAAAGAATTGAAGCTTGTTGTTGCGGCGGTCCTGGTCGGCCAATGCCTTTAAGAATGGCAAATACTCGTCTGATTTGCCTTGCGCTTTGAGAATTACACCCAGCAGCTCATACGCGTGGCGGCCTTGTGTTTGCCGCTGCGCGTCGAAGTACTTCTGGAGTTCCGCCATCGCCTCGTCCGGGTGTCCGGTTTCCAAATAGGCACGCGATAAATTGTAGACAACATCGCCGATATTACCGGTCTTGGTTTCCTCCGCTCGGCGATAGGCCTGAATTGCCAATTCGTACTTTTCGCCCTGGAAGAACGTATCCCCCAACCGCTCGTAGTTAGTCATGATATGCGCCATCAACTGCCGGCGGACCTCATCCCGTAAGTCGTACTCATCGGGATGTTCGATCGCATCAAAGACAACCTCAAACGCGTCGGCTGCTTTTTGATTCTGCGAGGTGGCGCGGTATAAGATGCCCAAATCGCGCATGATGCGGACATAGTTCTGCGACTGTTTGTCAAAACCGGGAGTCGCGACCGCCCGTTCCAGCATCTGGATCGCTTCGGGGATCTTGCCCTGCTGTGCATAGTGCTGCCCCAAAATCTGCAGCGAGTGGAAGTGGTCGGGCGCCACCTCGACCAGTTTCTTCGAGTATTCAATGGCGTCATCCACGCGATTCAACGTTACCGACATCGCAATCAGCGACTCCAAGATGTCCACCGAACGGGGATCCTGCTGATAGGCATTTTGGAACGCTTCCAGTGCTTCCTGGTTTTGCCCGCGCTTTAGACGCATCCGCCCGACCGAAAACCACGTCAGCGCTTCGACCTTCATCTGTTCGTCGGCGGTGCGGGGCCGCACCGGTTCCAGCAACTGCAATGCGTCTTCGTTTGGTTGAATCTTCAACCCCTTGGAAAGGTCAACCTTTGTTGACCGCGGTTGCGCTGCCGCATCGTCGTCCGTATCCGCCGCCAAAATGCCCGGAGCTGCAAAACCGACTCCGACAATCAGGACGAGTAAGGCGCCGCGCTGTCCCAAGATTCTCATGTGTCCGCTCTCCCAATGTGATCCGCTGAGAAATCGCGATACGCGTACCGATGCCGCAATCGTGATCACAAATCCGAATTATTCCAGTGACGAGTTGACAAAACCGCAGCCCATCGCGGTTCGGCGGCAACGGTGCCATGCTCCGCCCCGATACGGTGGCCCACCCGATTATTGTATCCGCAGCCGTCCCCGACCTCCAAGCCCGCTTCGGCAGGCGGCGCTGCGTGTGGCGAAAACCCGACGGCGGGCGGTTTACCGTTTCGGCTTCTTGCGGGTTGTCTTTTTCTTTGCCGCCTTGGTTGTACGCGTCACCTTCTTCGCCGTCTTCGGCTTAGCGACCTTCACCTTTTTGCTGCCTGCCTTTTTGCGGGGCGTACCCGTCGTCGTCTTTTTCTTGTTCGCGGCAGCGGCATTCCGCTTGCGGGCGGTTTTGGTCCCCGTCCCGGCAGTTTTCTTCGACGTCCGCGAGGTTTTTTTGGCAGTTCGTTTTTTCTTCGGCTTCTGAAACGCCGAGGGGCCGCGTTTAAACAGCCGGTCCAACCGTTCGGCGGCGTTCTCCAGATCCCAACCGTCTTCGGGCGCGCCTTTGTTGATGGTTGCAAAAAACTTGATGTATTTCGGATCGGTCGCCAGGCACCGCATCAAATGGCAAAACAACGGCGATTCCGATTTGCGTACCGACGATTTGAGCAGATCGGAGACTTCCTCGTTCGGCGTCTTCGGCGCAGCCAGGCCCAGCCAGATCAGCGCATCGGCCATCCGGTCGTCCACCGGCAACAAATGGCTCCCCAGACATTGCTGCAAGGTGAACAGCCGCATGAACGGCGTCATGTGCGCAACTTTGCCCAGTTGTTTATTGGCCGATTCCAGCGTCTTGCGCTTGAGTGTTTCGAATTCAAAGGAGTATGTCGCTTCGAACACGTACTGCAGCACACTTCGCACACGGAGCGCCCGCCAATCCGGATCGCTCAAATCGGCGAACACCGTTTCGGTCTCTTTCACCGAACTGACGCGAATCTCATTGAGATCGTGAAAACTTGCATGCAGCCGTTCCTGTGCGGCGACCGCATCGTCCCACGTCGCGTTCTCCAGGCTGGCCGAGAACAACATGGTCTCCAACACGGGCAGTTCGAATTTGGGCAACTTGCCCGTATAGCGCTTTTTCAGAATCGTTAACAGCCGTTTGCAAACGGCTTGTCTATCTGCAGCTTTCGTTTTTTGTACAACAGCCATGGGGTTCCAGAATGATTTGTAGCCTTGCCGCCGGATCGGGGCCGATTCAAATTTCCATCAAAACCGAGTTTCGCGATTACCGCACCGCAGTCGCCCTGCGGCCGAGAGGTCAGACGACGACGGTCGCGGAATTCGCCCGTCTGTGCTAATGAGCGGCGCCCGGCGGCGGGCCAATATCATCGTCGGGCGGCGGGGGGTGTCGATCGACGGTCTCATCAGGCGCCGGAACATGGCCGGCCGCGGATTCGGTCATCTGATTGAGGTTCACGGCGTCGTCCACGTCCGCCTCCTCGGTTTTCGGTGCCACGTTGAGCCCTCGGAGGATCGCCGATGTTTCGATGCTCAGCTTGACCCCGCGATCCACAACAAACTTCAGGATGGGAGTATAGCGCGTGTCCAGCCGCTCCGCGACTTTCGCCTGTAAAAAGCCCCGCGCCGACTCCAAGCCACGTAACGTCAAGGCCTGCGTCTTTTCATCACCCATGATCGAGACCTTGATCTTGGCCGAGCGGAGATCGGGACTAACTTCCGCCCCGGTGACCGTCACATTCTTCACTCGCGGATCCTTCAATTCCATCAATATGGTGGAACTTACACATTCCAGGATTGCCTGCGCGACTTTCGCCGAGCGTCGTGAACTCATGAATCAGCCGTCCAATTCTCCGGGGAGACCATCGGCGCGCCGGGTGCTCGGTAAGCAATCGCGGCGACTAGTTTTCCTCATGTGTGCTGCCATCGGCGCAAACTTCGTCTGGTTCCATCGCATCACGCAGCCGTTGTGCAGCGGTTGCGATCAAGTGGCCGCCGCGGTGGATTCAAGCGTCCGTTTGACTTCCTCGACCCGGTACGCCTCAAGCAGGTCTCCTTCTTTCACGTCGTTAAACCCTTCCAGACGAATTCCGCATTCCATTCCTTCTCGAACTTCCTTGACGTCGTCTTTTTCGCGCTTCAGCGACGCAATCCTGTAGTTGTTCAGCACTTTCTGGTCCCGGATGACGTGCATGCGATTGTTGCGGTCGATCGTGCCGCTGAGCACCCGGCACCCCGCAATCGTGCCATAGCGACTGATGCTGAACGTCTTGAGCACCAGCACCCGTCCCGTGGGGACGTCCCGCAATTCGGGCCGCAGCAAACCTTCCAAGGCCGCTTTGATGTCGTCGGTGACCTCGTAGATGATGCTGTACCGCCGAATCTCGACACCCTCCCGATCGGCCAAAGCCGCGGCGCGGTCCTCCGCCACCACGTGGAACGCGACGATGATCGCGCCGGTGGCACTGGCCAGCGTGACGTCGCTTTCGTTGACGCCGCCCACCGCCTCGTGCACGATCTCCACGCGGACTTCCGGATGATCCAGCTTTTCGAGTTCGCTCCGCAGCGCCTCGCCCGACCCAGGGGTGTCGGATTTGATAATCAATGGAAGATCCTGCACATCCCCCTCCTTGGCCTGATTGAGGATGTCCTCCAACGTGCGGGGCAAACCGCGACCCGCGAGGGACTCGGCCCGGCCGCGTTGGCGACGGGCTTCGGCCGCCGCGCGGGCTTCGTCGATGTCTTCCATTGCGAAGAAATGGTCGCCGGCACCCGGCACCATGTCCAAACCCGAAACCTTCACCGGCGTGCTGGGGGGAGCTTCCTCCACCTCGTTCCCCTGGTCGTCGTACATCGCCCGGATGCGCCCATAGGCCGGCCCGCACAAAACGTCGTCGCCGATGCGCAACGTCCCTTGCTGCACAATCAGCCAGGTCAGCACGCCGCGCCCCTCGTCACGGAACGCTTCCAGGCACACGCCGTGCGCCGGGACGTTCGGGTTCCCCTTGTATTCGTGCAGTTCGGCCGTCAGCAGAATCGTGTGCAGCAGCTCGTCCAGTCCCTGTCCCGTTGTGGCCGAGGTGCGAATGACTTCGTAGTCGCCCCCCCATTCGGCGGGCAAAACGTCGTTCGAGGCAAGTCCTTGCAGGACCCGCTGTTGATCGACATCTGGCAGGTCGATCTTGTTCATCGCCACAATAACCGGCACGCCCGCCGCCTTGGCATGGCTGATCGCCTCTTTGGTCTGCGGCATCACGCCGTCGTCGGCCGCCACCACCAACACGACAATGTCGGTCACGTTGGCACCCCGGGCGCGCATCTCGCCAAACGCCGCGTGGCCCGGCGTATCGACGAACGTGATCTTCTGCCCTTCGTGTTCCACTTGATAGGCGGCGATATGTTGCGTGATCCCGCCCGCTTCGCCGCCGGCGACGTTCGCCGAACGAATCGAGTCCAACAGCGTCGCATTGCCATGGTCGACGTACACGAAGATCGCGCCCATCCTCGGACGCATCGGTTCTCCCTCGACCTCTGAGCTGTCGGTGGTCAGTTTTTCCATCAATTCCTGTTCGATGTCTCGCTCATGGCGAACTTGAAGATCGACGCCGCAGTCCATCGACAATTCGATGGCGGTCTCCTCGTCCAAGGAGGAATTCATCGTCAGAAACTCGCCGCGGTCCATCATCAACTTGACGAGGTTCTTAGCAGGCCGGCCGATCGCCTCGGACAGCGAGCGGATCGTGATCGGAAACTCAATCTTGGCCGACGTCTTGAGCGGAATATTCGATGTCGCCCGCGTCTTACGGCGCATACCGCGTCGGGGACGACGGTCGGGCGTGGCCTCTTCTTCCCGACCTCCGCCGCGACGTTTGCGCTTGCCCTGCCGCGACTCACGAGTTTCGATGAGTCCCGCCCCGCGTTTGCTCGGCTTGCGATCTTCCGAATCGTAGTCGGTATCCGAGGTAACACCGGATTTCTTCCGTTTCTTCTCTTCGGCGTGCTGTTTGACGTACTCCTGCAGCGGACGGGACTGGGTCATCACGTCGGTCGGCAGGCGGATGTCCGGCTTCTGCGCAGGGGCCTCAGTCGGTTTGGTTGGCGACGTCGGAGGCGTCGCCATCGAGGGGGCTGCCAGACTCGGCAGACGCTGCGATTTGCGCTTACGCGGCTGCTTTTCGCCCCCCGACGGGCTCTCCCCGGGACTTCCGATGGGAGTCATCGGCGTTACCGATTTCAACCCGCCGCCGTGGCCGGCGGGGGGGATATAGTCATCCCGCCGCATCGGCGCGGGCGCCTTGGTCCCCTCTTCGGTCCTTTGCTCATCGACCGTCGCGGGACTATCTCCCTCGGGCGGTTTTGCTTCGGCCGACGCGTCTTTCTTGGAACGTAGCCCCGCCAGCGGCCCGCTGCCGCTCAGCTTCGACGGGCCGGAACTCATCGATCCGCTCTCGACGGGAACCATGTTCTGTTCAGCGGCCAGATCCCGTGGCTTGGCAATCGGGGGAGGCGCTGCCGGTGGTTCCGGGCTCTCCGGTTCCGCCGCCGATGGCTTGGGACGGGGTTTCACCGGCTTCGACGGGATGGTCTTGATCTCAGGAACTTTCGACGATGCCCCCACCGGCGGCTTTTCGCGGACCGGTGCCATCGCGCTCGGCTCGCGCGCCGGCGCCGCAGCGGCCGCACCGCTTTCCTTAACTAATGTCAAAACTTTGTCTCGCTCTTCCTCAGAGATGCTGGCAAGGGCCGAGTTCTTGATCTCAATCCCCGCCTTGCGGCAGAGATCGATCAGCTCCTTGCTGTCCATTTTCAACTCTTTGGCCAGAGCGAAGATCCGAACCTTCAATCGAAACACTCCCCGGTTAAACCGTACAAATTCCAGCCTCGCATCCCCGTTTGCCGAGGGTCTACGGTTCAATATTCTTAAACCGGCCCCGGCGAAACGCCTTGTGGATATTGAAGCGTCTTGTTAATGATCGACACGAGCCGCTCATGCCGCCGCTGACCGCCTAGTCCCACCATTCAGGCAGACCTCGCAGGTTCGCGCGACATCCGGCGATCGTTTCCGTCAGCGCGAAGCGGATGGCGGATTCTTGACTCTCCCCTTATTCTTCCGGTGTCGACGCCTCCGCCTTGGTCAAGGACTCGTCGTCACCCTCCTCCGGCGAGGCGTCCGTCGCGCCGGAAGACGCCAATTTCTGCTCCTCCTCGTCGAGATCGGCCTCAACGTCCCCTTCTTCTACAACCGCTGATTCTGCGGCCGTTGCTTCTTCTGTTTCTGGCTCCGCACCGGCCGTGGCGCCGGCTTGTGTCTCGGCGACCGCTTCGTCTTCCGTTTCCGTTATCTTCTCCTCAGGCTCGGCATCGTCAGATGCGACGGCGGGCTCTTCGGGGGCAGCGTCCTCGCTGACGACCTCTTCGCCGGCAGTCTCTTCGATGGCGGCTTCCTCGTCGCCCAAAGCGGCCGTTGAGGCGTCTTCTGCCTCAGTGCCCCCTTCGGCATCGGACTCTCCTTCGGCGTCGTCTGCTTCGCTGGTCTCCGACTCCATCGCCTCCGTTGCGGCCGCCAGACGCGCTTCGGCACGCCGCTTCTGGGCCTCACGTTCCAGCCGCTCGCTTTCACGGTCGGCGTATTCGACGATCACGTCACATTGCTCTTCGGTCAACCCACCCAGTTCGGCCAGCTGGTCTGGCTCGATGATCGATAGGTCGTCGAAACTCAAAAACCCTTGTGAAACAAGGTTCTCCGCCAACTCGCCGCTGATATGCGGCACCTCCGAGAACGCCATCACCGAGCTTTCCAATTGCTCATTCAGTTCGTCCTCAGTCATGATCTCGATATCCCAGCCGACCAGCTTCGAGGCCAGCCGCACGTTCTGGCCGCGGCGGCCGATCGACAGCGACAATTGATCGTCCCGCACCAGCACCAGCACCCGCCCCAGCATGGGACACAAGATCACATTTTCCACTTCTGCCGGCTGGAGCGCATTGGGGACCAACACCTGCAGCGAATCATTCCAACGGACGATATCGATCCGCTCATTCGCCAACTCGTCGACGATGTTCTTGATCCGCGACCCCCGGACGCCGACGCAGGCTCCCACGCAGTCGACTTTCTGATCGTTGCAGGAAACGGCCACCTTCGAGCGATACCCCGCTTCGCGAGCGATCGAGCGAATCTCAATGACCCCCTCGGCAATCTCTGGAATCTCTAACTCGAATAACCGCCGGACCAAGTCGGCGTGCGTCCGCGAGAGGATAATCTTGACGCGGCTTCCCGCTTTGCGAACGTCCATGACGACCGCGCGAACCCGCTCGTTGGGACGGTGCGATTCGCCGGGAATCTGTTCTCCCCGCGGCAGGATGCCCTCAACTTTCCCCAGGTTGACGGTCGCGGTGCCCCCCGACAGGCTTTGAATTGTGCCGGTGACAATGTGACCCCGCAGGTCCTCGTACTCGTCGTACAAGGAATCCCGTTCTGCCTCACGGATTTTTTGAATCATCACTTGCTTCGCCGTCTGGGCGGCGATGCGGCCCAACAGATCCCCCAGTTCGTCCGAATCTAATAGTTTGCCGTTAATTTTCAGCGAAGTTTCCCCTGATTCGCGATCGATGTGGATTTCGAATTCTTCTTCCTCGCCGTAATGTTTGCGCGCCGCGGAAAGGATTGCCTGTTCGATCCCCTCGAACACGATCTCCTTGTCGATATTCTTATCGCGATGCAATGCATCGACGATTCGCAGTAGCTCAGGGCCGTTCATGTTTGTCCTTCCTCGCCAATCTTCCGGTCCGGCAAGCCCAACGACCGCCGGAAGCTCCGCAGACAACGATCGTCTTCCTGTCGTCCCACTAAACTTGCGTTTCCGCAGACCCGAACGTCCGCTGAGACGCAAAAGTTCGCCGGTTCTCTCCACAAACGATCACGAACCAGGTGATTACCAGCTCCACCAACAAAAAAAAGTGGGCACAAGTCCCACTTTGTCACCGCCTTCGCCAATTTCGCACACCGCGCGGCAACCACCACATGTCGCCGAAAACGCTCGGTGCGCCTTTGACTGAAAAGGCACGGGCCAGAGATGTCGCTCAACACTTACATTCTCGAAACCCCATGGAGACAAAGTAAAAGGCCAAGCGGCAACAGGCCGTCGAGACCCCGGACCCTTTGTCTTCATTTTTCAGCACCGTCATCGCCGATCCCAACCGGCAAATCTACCGAAAAATGACGTCAGTTCTAATTCCAAATCAACAATCATCAATGCGTACGCAACATGCGTCCTCGGCGTTGATTACGCAATAGCTATTCTAGCAACTTCACACAAAAAGTCATCTGGTATGCTGGAACGCGACCTCGTGCCCGACCGCAAATCGTCGGCAGGACATTTCACGTACCTCGAAGACTCGTTGAAAATAATGCTCTGAAGTCAAACTGTCAAGGAGTTTAGGGCGTTCTCCCCGCCGATTTCCCGACAGAAATCCAGATTTCTCGGTCGCTCCGACTCACCGGCAGCGGGGATTCAAATGGCCGACCGACGTCACACCTGCGGGCGACGTGCATCCGTTCCACGACGAAGACGCCGCCAACGGCCAATTTTTCTCAGGCTGGACACCCCCCGCATTGACAATTACGCCGCAGAATGACACAAAACAACGACTCCGGCCGCGCCGGAATGGCTTAACAATTCAAGTCGCTGACTCTTCGGAAAGAACCCGTATTGATGAATGACCCTCGACATTCCACCGTTCAGGCCACGCGCCGCGCCCTCTCTCGGCCGTATTCTTGGCACAGGAAAACCGCCGTCGCCGGGCGCTGTGCTGCCATATTGATCACTCTTCTCGCGGTGCAATCGTCGGCGGACGCTCAGTTTCCCTTCCGGCAGCCTGAGAATTTTCGCCAACCGCAGTCCCCCTACGAGCCGCTCCGCCAGCGCGGGTTCGCCCACTACGAAAAAGGGGAATACCAGCAGGCAGTCAACGTGGCGACGCAGATCCTCAATTTCGAGCCGCGAGATCCGGTCGCTTTTTACCTCCGTGCCAGTGCCAAGATCGAACTCGGCCGGCAGGCGGGGGACCGCAAGACAATTCGCTCGGGGATCCAGGATGCCCGGCAGGCTCTGGCCATTCGAGGTGCCGACGAAGAATTCACTAACCTCTACATTCCCTACCTGTACGGCATGTCCTGGCTGGCCGTCGTGGAGCGCAACGTCTCCCACGCCGACACCGCAGTGAAGACGGCCGGCTCAATCATCGACAAACCGGGAGTCGCTGATGCCGACAAGTCCAGCCTGCTGTACCAGCGGGCGTTCGCGCGGCAACAAGCGGCCGTCGCCGAAGCTGCCCAGTTTGACCGCGCTGCCGCCACGCCGGAGGAATTCCAAAAATTCCAGGCGGCACAGACCGAACGTCAGCAGGCAGCGATCGCCGATTATGCCAAGGCCATTCAACTCAACCCCAAACAAATGGGCGCGCACATCAACATGGCCAAAGCTTTGGCCGCCGTCGGGGAAAGCGATCGCTCCCTGAGTGCCTTCGATGCCGCGATTCAGGAATTCCCCCGCAACGCGACGATCTACAACGAACGGGGCGTCTACCACCGGCAGCTGGGCCAGTTGGACGAGGCGATCGCTGATTTTACGCAGGCGATCGACATCCAGCGGAACTTTGCTATGGGCTATATCAATCGCGGATTCTGTCTGACCGACAAGGGGGAAGACGAAGCCGCCGAGGCCGATTTCAACACCGCCATCAGCCTCGACCCGCGGATGTCGTTGGCCTACAGCCTGCGGGGGACGGCCCGGATGTCGCTGGGCAAAGTCCAGCCGGCCATCGCCGATTTCTCCAAGCAGTTGGAACTCAACCCCCGCGACGCCACCGCCTATGCCAACCGCGGTTTCGCCCGGTTCTTCGCCAAGCAATTCGGCGAGGCCGCCCAGGACTTTCGCCAGGCCCTTGAGCTTCAGCCCACCGCCTACCACTTGGCCGTCTGGCGGGCCCTGTCCCTGGTGCGGGCCGGGCAAGCCGACGCCGCCAAGAGCGAACTCGAAGCCCTGCTCGCTTCCCAAAACGGCCCGCAGGGGTGGGTGGCCGACCTGTGCAAGTACCTCTTGGGCCAGACTACCGGCGAAGAGCTAATCGCCGCGGCCAAGGAAGTCGAAGACCAACAGGTCTCCCTGGCGCGCGTCTGCGAAGCCCAATTTTTCATCGGCCAACACGACGTCATCGACGGCAACCCCGACGCCGCCAACACCCACTTCACCGCCGCCGTCGACACCGGCGTACGCTATTTGTCCGCCTACCGCGGCTCGAAGTACGAACTGGGCGAATTCAGCGCCCAGTGACACAACACCGGCAGCCCCGATCCCAGGCGAGCGGTGAGCGTCAGCTCACCGTCTACATGGCACGCACGAGCGGCCCAGTCAGCGCCGCGCGATGTGCTTACTTTACAATGGGACGTAAGTGACAACTAAAAGCACTGCCAGAGAAACTTCCCTTCGTCGCCCTCGGGAGAAATAAAACCGTAGCCAATCCCCGCGTCACTCAAGTGGAGATCAAACGGGAGATTGTCGGAGTAAAGCTGGAAGAGCAATTGCCAATCGTCGCCGGGGATTTCGTCGCTCTGTATGAAAATGGGCGTTCCACCGATCTTGCTGTCTTCGAGTTTCCCGAACTTCGCCTCTTTTTCAGCTTGAGACAGGTTACTTCGCTCATGTTCGGGGAGAAAATCTTCTTCATACCCTTCGATGAACGTGACTCGATATTCCAGGGGTCGCGCTGCCGACGGGCTCTTTAGATTCAATGTTGGCCCCTCGCTCAGCGGTTCCGTATCCACCCAAACCTCGCCACCGGGCTGAATCACGATCGCGTTTTCCCCGCCGTCGGGATCCCAAGTTGCCGCGTTGCTGCCATGTGCTTCAACGTCGGTCATGAAGAGATAGGCCATTTTTCCCTCGGCACCAGGAAAGAGTTCCGGTTCGATCGCGATTTGACCAATAAACATCATTGGCTCATCCAGCGACTCGCTGAGTGGCCACTCTGGTTCGTCAATCCAAACCGGCTGCCCACCGAATTTCGTGACGGCCTCAGTGATTGGTTGCTCGACTGCGTGAAACTGAATGATCTTTTTGCCGGCATCGCCTGTTCTCAAGCTGCACGGTTGTCGAATGGTGTGGAGCCATCTCACTTGCGTGGAGTGATGGGGATCGAACTAACGTTGAGCGCGCGAAATCCATGTTGTGTGGGTTAGCGACATCAATTCGGCGCCACGAATGTGATTTTCCTTCAGCAGGTTCCTGACTCGTTCTGTTGCAAACTTGTAGCCGTTATTGCCCGCGGGGCAAAACCAGTCAGACCCGTCCCAAGTGGACTCCTCAAAATAGAGGCCAATGCGTCGAACAAACCTGCCATCAGGATCCTCGCCAGGTATAACCTCGCCTCCCTGCTCGTCGATTGGTCCGCAACGTCCTACAATCCTGAATCCTGCGTATCCAGGGCAGACTTCGCCGGACTTGTTATGCAATTCAATTGGATAGGTTGACCAACCGGTAATCCCTTCGTCCCGAAACAGGCGCTGGACATGGGGACTTATGTAGATCCAAGAATTTGAGAGGCCCCACACCATATCTTGCGGTTCCGCCCCTCCCAACGACCAGTGAGCTTGTAAGGTCGTGACTGGGTCCCATTCGCCCCGCAAGAGTTCACCATGCGGAGGATGTCGATAAAGACTGGCGTGAAACATTCGGCGAGAAAGATCGTGCCAAACATAGTAAATGGGAGCGAACACGGAAAACATGATAAAAAACCCCTGAACAACGACGCTTTTCGTTGCGTCTTAGCCAATTCCCAGTCAGGCGGCCGGCGAAATCGCGCAACAAACCGCGCGATTCACACGACCAACGCTCAGCTGCGCGGACAATCAAACACCAGCACCAAATCTGTGTTTGATGCGTGTTACATCCGTGGCTAAAGAACCAGCAGCCCTACCCCGCCTGGATAACCGCCGCGCTCGCCTGTCCTTGCCGCG
>CALFYU010000267.1 GCA_937952455.1 uncultured Planctomycetaceae bacterium | reverse complement strand
CGGCAAGCGACGGTTCGGTCGGAGGGGCGGGCATGGGATCGATTTCGGGGAGAACAGGGTGGCGAATGTGCGACATGGTAGCTCAGCGGTGCCGAGCAAACAATCAGATGTCGCGGTGGAATTGCATTCGCACCCCGCAGCCGATAGGACAGAAGGAGGGATTTGTGATCCCGACACGTAGCTCCCCACAAGGGTTCGGGAGGCAGGAAAAAATCAATGCCGGTGCATGTTGAACTGTTTGGAATTCCGCGACAACGGGCGGGATTGAAGGAGTTGGACGTGGAAGCGAATAATTTGAGATCGCTGTTTGTGGAATTGGGGCGGGCAATTCCCCAACTGGTGGGCGTGTGCCTGGAGGACGACGGGCAATTGAAACCCGGCTATCTCGCCAACCTCAACGGCCGCGCCTTTGTCACCGACACGGAAACCCGCTTAGACGACGGCGACAGCATACTCATCCTCTCCGCCGACGCGGGCGGATAACGGCGGCGCAGCGTCTACATATTAGATTTAGCCACGGATTAACACGGATGAAACACGGAAAAAGTCCGAAATTTGCAATGCAATTGGCGAAGGCACGTGGCGAGTGCAACTGAAGTAATGACGGCAGTTGCGACACACGACAACCTTTCTCTTATCCGTGTTTTGTCCGTGTTAATCCGTGGCTAACAATAATACTGAAAAAGTAACCAACGAAATCGAAGTACAATGCCAACTGCTCCGCCGGGATATCATGGTCGTTATTTGCGGGTGGATCTTTCTGCGCGCAGTGCGGCTGTGGTTTCGATTCCGGCGGATGTTTTGCGGCGGTATATTGGCGGGAGCGGGTTGGGGACGTGGATTCTGCTGCAGGAAACCGCGGACGGGATTGATCCGCTTTCGGCCGCCGCGCCGGTGTTGTTCGTGTTCAGCCCGCTGGTGGGGAGTCCACTGACCACGTCGGCGAAATTTGCGGTGATGGGCAAATCTCCGCTCACGGAGCGGATCAACGATTCGCTCTCGTCCTCGCATTTTGCGATCGCCGGCAAAAAGACGGGCTATGATGCGCTGTTGATTGTGGGAGCGGCCGAGGAACCGACCTGCCTGGTAATCGAACCGCACGGCGCGAGTTTTGAATCGGCGGAGGAGGCCTGGGGAAAAAGCAGCCGCGACGCGGCTTCGATCTTGGCGGACCGGCTGGGCAAAGGATTTCGCTTCGCGGCGATCGGCCCCGCGGGGGAGAACTTGGTGCGGTATGCGACCGTCTCGCACGACGGACGACACGCCGGCCGCGGCGGAATGGGAGCCGTCCTGGGGTCGAAAAAGCTCAAGGCGGTCGCCGTGCGGGGCGATCGTGCCACGCCTTATCACGATCTCGACGGACTGCTGGCGCTCAGCAAGTCGCTGTCGCAGAAGTCATTCGGCCCGGCGACGGCCAAGTATCGAGAACTGGGGACGGCCGGCAATTTGTTGGCCTTTAATCGTTTGGCGGTATTGCCCACGCGGAATTTTCAAACGTCGTCCTTTGACGGAGCGGCGGCCCTCGCGCCGGAGGCAATGACGCTGACGCACGAGCGGACGCGTGCCTCGTGTGCCGCCTGTACGATCGGATGCGAGCACATCTACCACCGCCACGACAACGCGTCGGGCGTGCGGATGGAGTATGAGAATCTCTTTGCACTCGGGCCGTTGTGCGGCATTGACGATCCGGAGGCGGTCTTGACGGCGTCGGCGCTGTGTGATGAATTGGGGATGGACACAATCAGCGCCGGCGGGACGATCGCCTTTGCGATGGAGTGCGCCGAGCGGGGATATCTCGATGTGCCGACATTGCGCTTCGGCAGCGGCGAGGCTGTGTTGGAAACGTTGGAACAAATCGGCGCCCGCCGTGACGTGGGAGACTTATTGGCTGACGGATCGCGGATCGCGGCCGAGCGGATCGGGCATGATACGGCCGATTTTGCCCCTCACGTGAAGGGGTTGGAACTACCCGGCTACGAGCCGCGGGCGCTGCAGGCGATGGCTTTGGGCTTTGCGGTCGGTACGCGAGGCGCGGACCACAACCGATCGGGCGCCTACGAGGTTGATTTCAGCGCCGAATTCGACCGTCTGAATGCCGGCGCGGAAGTCGTCGAGCCGGCCATTGAAACCGAGGACCGTGCCGTTTTGTTGGATTCGCTCATTCTCTGTAAATTTCTCCGCGGCGTACTCGTTAATTACCATGCGGAACTGGCGGAGATGTTGAATCTCGTGACCGGTTTCGGTGTCACGGCCGACGAATTGCGAGTGGCGTCACGCAGAATCGTGACGGCCAAGAAATGGTACAACATGAAACAAGGCTGGACGCCGAGCGAGGATGTGCTGCCTGCGCGGTTCTTGGCCCAGCCGTTGCCGCAGGATGCCGGCCCTAGCGGCGGAGCGGTATTGACCCGCGAACGATTGAATGAATTGGTTGCCGCGTACAATCTGGCGCGCGGCTGGGATCGCGAGGGTTGGGTGCCCGCCGAGCAACTTCGAGAATTGGGAATTGAGTGAGAGGCAGTATCGTACTGCCCCCGAGGAGACGCGCGGAAAATGTCCCTGAGCCAATTCGCATCGTTTGTCATGGTTTCGTTGATGATCATGGTCGCGATGCTGCTGTCGGCGGTGTTGCTCGTGAAGTGGTTCTTCTTTCCGGCGCGCGATCTGGAAAAGCAAAAGTGCCCCAGTTGCAGCCGCACGGTCTCGCGGGTCGCCGATTTTTGTCCCGACTGCGGAAAGCCCTTTCCGCTGGGCGGAGGTCGGCGCGCCTGACGGGGATCGCGAATATCGTGAGCTACTATAGAGGCGTCTTGTGCAGTTCGCCGGGAATCTCGCGGACGAATTGGGGAACGGCATAGCCGGGGAGTCGCCGCCGTAGCTCCTCGACGATCCGCCGCCCGATCGGCTCGGCGACCTCAAAATGGGCGGCACCGCGAACCCGGTCGAGTTGGTGCAGGTAGTACGGAATCACGCCCAAATCGACCAGACGTTCACAGAGCTCGGTCTGGATATCCGCGCTATCGTTGATTCCTTTGAGCAGCACCGCCTGATTCCATACCGTTACGCCGCCCCGGACGAGCTTGCGCAATGCGGCCGCACATGCGCCTACTATTTCGCGAGGATGGTTGGCGTGGACCACGACAATCGGCGTCAGACGCATGGCCGATAACATCTCCAATAGCTCACCCGTCACGCGACTAGGAAGGACGATCGGCAGGCGGGTGTGAATCCGCAGCCGTCGCAGGTGGGGAATCTGCTCCAGCCGGTCAATGAATGTCGCCAAACGTCCGTCCGTCAACATCAGCGGATCGCCGCCGCTGAGGATGATTTCGTGGAGCGTCGGATCCGATTCGATTTCCTCAAAGGCCGGCTCCCAGTCCTCGATTCGCCGCGGTTCCTCGCCGTAGGGATATTCGCGGCGAAAGCAGTAGCGGCAATGGACCGCGCAGGCTCCGGTGGCGATCAACAGAGCGCGGCCGGCGTATTTTTGCAGCAGCCCCGGCGCGCGGTGCGCTTGATTGTCGCCGACGGCATCGGGGATGAATCCGTCGACGGCGCGTTCTTCGGCGGCCAGCGGCAGGACTTGCAGCAACAGCGGATCAGCGGGGTTGCCCGGCTCGATTCGCGCCAGGTAATCGCGGGGGACGAGCAAAGGAAACAGGCGCGCCGCTCGGCGGACTGGTTCGCGATGGTGGTCGCCCAACCCCAACAGGTCAACCAGTTCATCGGGGTCGCGGACGGCCTGGGCCAGCGCGCGATGCCACGTCGCCGCATCTTGTTGCGGGGACAGCGATTGTCGCGAGGCGATGTGTGATGATGGCAAGGGGTTCGACCTCAAGGGAGACCCACGACGGCCGGGGAGGACCTCGGGAAATTTGTCGGCGCGGGGTGTGTAGGACCACCAGAGTTCACAGTAGCTAACCCGCGATGATTCTGTTATTCTCGCGGCGTTTTCAGCGGCCGCCCGCGGAACGCGCGCCGCAGTATCCCCAGTGTATTTGAAATCGGCGACGGCACAATCGACTTGCCGTTCCGTTTTCGACCATCAGAAGTCAATTGAGTCCGATCCATGCCCCAAATCAATGCCGGCGACTTTCGCAAAGGAATCAAGGTCATCATCGAAGGTGAACCTTACAACATGCTGGAATGCAATTTCGTGAAGCCGGGAAAGGGCCAGGCCCTCTACAAAACCCGCCTGAAGCACCTCTTCAAAGGAACGATTCTGGACCGGACCTATAAGAGCGGCGACAGCCTGGAAGGGGCCGACGTCCGCAAGGGCGAAGGTCAGTTCACCTATCGCGACGGCGAAAATCTGGTGTTCATGGACAACGAAACCTACGAACAATACCCGCTCGCCGAAGACGCTTGCGGCGATGCCGCCCAGTATCTGCAGGAAGGCATGACCTGCGGGTTGTTGTACTGGAATGAGCAGTTGATCGACATCACCGCCCCGCCGCACGTGGTGCTGGAGGTGACTTATACCGAGCCGGCCGCGCGGGGCAACACGGCGAGTTCGCTGACCAAGCCGGCGACGGTGGAAACCGGTGCGACCGTGACGGTTCCAGCGTTTGTCGAGAACGGCGAGAAGATTAAAATCGACACGCGCACGGGCGAATATGTCGAACGCGTCCGCGAATAGCGGCCCGCTGGTCAGGCAGCATTGGCCTGTGCGGGTTGCGGCGTCATCTCCGTAGCGGCGGCCTCTTCGGTCGTGGCGATGCGCGGGAAATAAAGCACAACAAGCAGCGCTATCCCGCCGGCGACGAATTCGGCGACCTCCTCGAATGCGCGTCCGGCGAACGTATCGTTCAGCCAAGTGCGGTCGGAGATTTGTGAAGCGACCAGCGTGGTGAACCAGGCCATACCCAGAATGGCCCACGGCTCGGCGCGTTTCAAATCCCGCAATGCGGGTTTGGCCATACGGACCACAAAGGTGCTGATCACGGTGATGATCAGGAGCATCATCGCCCCGAATGCCAACTTTTGCCAGATGGTCACGTCGGGCATTACGTAAAACTGCCAGCGTGTGTAGTGTTCGGGCAAAAACTCTAGCCGGTGTAGGTCATGTTCGCGGCCGGCATAGATCGTCAAACCACACGCCAACAAGGCCAAGTTGACTCGATTCCCGGCATGCCGCACGGCGAGTGCAGCGGCTGAAATCGCCGCGATGACCAGCGTCATCAACGTTGTCATTTGCACCAGACCCGTGTCGGTGATGTAGTCTTCGCCCGTTTCCGGCCCGGCGTAGGTCAGTGCCAACAATATCGCAGCGCCCAACACGAACCAGACGATCATCATCTGCAGTACGCGATCGCGTTGTTGTTTCGGTGAAATTTGCAACTTTTCTCGCCTCGCGGAAGCCTCGGGCGGCGCACGGCGCAACGACACCGAGCATGGGGCGCGGGATCATAATAGGCCGCCCCCACCCCGGCAAGGCGAATTCGCTACGGCGATCTTATCTTATAAATCGCTTCCGCAATTCGAGAGCCAGGCAGTGAGTTGTTTGTCGATGCGGATTTGGGATAGGATGGCTATCTCAAAACGACATGCGACAGATGACGGTCAGACGTCAAAGAATTCATAGCCACAGATAATACACACAGAAATAGGCGACGGCTGCTGCATTCCAAACTGGGCCGTCGCACGACGGGGGACATAACACGATGTCGACGGAAACGGAAGAAGCGCGGGTCAACTCTGAACGGCAGATGTTGATCGAAGCGGAGCAGAGCGGGTTCGGGGCGAAACTTTGGGCCTATACCCGACTTTCCGGTCCCGGCTGGCTGCAGTCGGCGATTACGCTCGGTGGCGGATCGCTGGCGGGCAGTCTCTATCTGGGCGTGCTGGCCGGTTATAGCCTGATGTGGCTGCAAGTGCTGGCGATGGTCATGGGGGTGATCATGCTCAGCGCCATTTCGTATGTGACGCTTTCGACCGGCAAGCGGCCGTTTCAGGCGATCAACGACCACGTCAACCCCGTGTTGGGCTGGGGCTGGGCAATTGCTACTTTAATGGCCAATATGGTCTGGTGTTTGCCGCAGTTCAGCCTGGGGACAGCCGCCGTGCAACAGAATCTGTTGCCGAACTTGGAGGGAGACAATGGCAAGGTCATCATCTGCGCCGTCATGCTGGCGGTTGCCGTTGTGATCACCTGGTTCTACGACAGCGGCAGTTGGGGTATCAAAGTCTACGAGGGTTTGTTGCGGTTGTTGGTCGGTGCCATTGTCATTTGCTTTTTCGGCGTGGTGATCAAAATCAGTACCAGCGGCGACGGCCTGCCGTGGGGAGAGATCTTCGCCGGTTTCATTCCCAATCTGAACATGCTCACGCAACCATCGGCGTCGTTCAATGCGGCGCTAGCGGCCACGGGAGGCTATTCCGATTTTTGGTCGCGCGAGATTGTCGGTCGGCAGCGGGACGTGATGATTACCGCCGCTGCGACCGCCGTGGGGATCAACATGACATTCCTGCTCCCCTATTCGATGTTGCGTCGAGGTTGGGACAAGCACTTTCGCGGATTGGCCGTGTTCGACCTGTCGACCGGCATGGCGATTCCGTTCATCCTCGCCACAGGCTGCGTGGTGATCGCCTCCGCTAGCCAGTTTCACGCCAAACCGGCGGCCGGATTGCTGGATGACGGTTCGGGAGTGCAAGCCCCGGAGAAACTGGTTAAGGGCTATCAGGACATTCTGCAGGCCCGGGTCAAGAATGAAGCGGGGGCCGAGGAGTACAAGAAGCTAAGCGACACGGAAAAACAGAACCTCGCGGACGCGCTGCCCGAGGCGGACAAGCGGATGGCGGCGATGTTGGTGGAACGTGATGCGTTCAATCTGGCCAATGCGTTGGAGCCGTTGATCGGCCGCGATTTTGCCAATTACGTTTTTGGATTCGGCGTGTTGGGGATGGCGCTGTCGACGATTACGATCTTGATGTTGATCTCCGGATTCACATTTTGCGAGATCCTGGGTTTGCCCCCCAAAGGCCTGCCGCACCGGCTCGGTTGTATGGCACCGGCCATCGGCGTGCTCGGCCCGTTCATCTGGAAAGGCAAGGCGGCGTTTTGGCTGGCGGTGCCGACCAGTGTGTTCGGCATGGTGCTGCTGCCGATCGCTTACGGGACGTTCTTTTTGATGATGAACAACCGCAGCATTTTGGGGGACAACCTGCCGCAGGGAGGGAAGCGGACGTTCTGGAACATTCTGATGCTGATCGCGCTGTCACTGTCGGCCTTTGGCGCGGGCTGGGCGATCTGGTCCAAGGCACACTGGTACGGCGTCGCCGGCGCGGCGGCGTTTATGGGCTTGGCGCTGATCGTGCATTTCGTACGCCCACCGAAACCGGGGCCGATCATCGAAGAGCCGTGAGACGGTGAAGTCGTTGTGCGCGGGTCTCCTGACCCCGCACAGGCCGCGACCGCAGGTCTCCCAGACTACGGAAGATTTGAAAAAAAAGAACCTCACGCAACGGCGCGGCGGGTGCAACGAGATTGCATAACAGCCATTGGTTTTCCCGGTCGCATTTCGAGGATTCTGCGGTTTTGTGTGCGAATCTGTTGTACAATCACCAGACTTGCAGATGGCGAGCGGGAGTCAGCCCGACTTGTTCTGTTTCAGAGATCTTGCAATGGTGGCGCTATCGCGACAGCGGCTTTGTTTTCTACGCATCATTCCATGCACAGTCCTTGCTGCCTGTGGAGTGTTTTTTCCGAGCCTTGCGGGTTGCGGCGAGATACCAAACGCTCAGGAAATTGCGCAACGCTTGCGGGAGCAGTACGCCAAGATTCGCAACGTGCATTCGGTCACGCTGTGGGAAACCAGCCACGACGGCAAACCAACGAGTTGGCAAAAGGTGACCGTTGATAGCGTTGAACGACAACGGATCAAATACTTTGAACAGCGCGGCGATTACGATGCCCAGGGAAACCGTACTCAGCGGACGACTTGCTGTACAATCTGGGATGGAAACATCATTGCCGGATTCGATTACAACTATGATTTCTGGAAGGGCGCCGGCCAAGGCACATCGACGCACGTCGATGTGTTTGATGGTTCGCAACCCGGCGAAATTGGGCCGTTTAGCCGTCAAAATCCCGTCGGGTATTTGACGGCATTGATCATCATCCATTTAGACACGTGTGTCCGGGAGGATGTGGATGTCGCGATTTCGCGTCTTCCGTCGTCACACGACACGCTCTACGAGCTGAAATACCGCATGGGTACCGAAAATGACGGTCACTATTATCGCGCCGTGGTTCATTGGGAGCGCGGTGTGGCCGTTTCGGCCGACTTGCGTGATTCAGAAAGCAAACTGCTTCGCGACTGGACTGCCACAAAATACGAAGAGTTTGCTCCAGGAGTTTGGGTCCCGCGCGAAGGGCGAAAACGAATGTTGCAAGATATCGTCTCTGTCATTCGAGGAAAAGATGGGAAGCCGTTAGAAGTGACTACGAAGGCGTTCGACATTCGGTTTCGGTGTTCGGAATTGCAGCTTAATCATTCCGATTTTTCGGAGGACGTGTTCGACATCACGCTCAATCCTGGCACATATGTCTACGATTTGCGATATAGAGTCGACTACCAAATTGGCAATCAACCGGTCCCAGCGAGCGAGATTGTGCGGACATCGCTTGACGCCCTCGATAGACAACGGAAAAGGTCACGCTGACTTCCTCAGTATCGCGTGTAGTCAAGCGGGCGGGCCGCCGTCTGCTGCCGACCGCAACAACCCCGAAAGAAGGCCATATCATGAGTACTAGACCGATACAGTTGTTAGTCGTCGCGTCCCTGCTAATGGTCGCCGGATGCGATCTGGCGAAGATGGTGCCGGGGGGCGGGGAACAGTCGCCGGAATGGGCAACGTCAAGCGCCGAACGTGAGGCGAGAGCAGCGGTCATGTATTTGGGGGGATCTTTCTCACCAGACAACAAAGGGCTGGATCTCAAGTACCAGCGGATCCAGGATGCGGACCTCAAACATCTCTCCGCACTCCCCAACCTGCAGTTTCTCAATCTCAGCGGCACGCCGATCACCGATGCGGGTCTGGAACACCTTGAGCAACTCGACACACTCACTGATCTTTATCTCAATGACACCGCGATCACCGATGCCGGGTTAACGCACCTGAAAGGACTGACCGGCCTGCGCACGCTGCGGCTGTTCGGCACGCGCGTATCGAACGCCGGTCTGGAACATCTCGCGAGCCTGACCGGCTTGCAGACGCTCAACATTTCGGGCATCGAAGTAACTGATGACGGCGTCGAACATCTGAAGAGTCTCACCGAACTGCGGACGCTCTACTTGACAGGGAATCAAGTCACCGAAGCGGCCATGGCAGACCTCAGCGGATTTGCCCACCTGCACATGCTAAATTTGACGAAAACACAGATCACCGATGCCGGTCTGGAAGAGCTCCGGAAGCTCGGCGACCTAAAGTATCTCTACATCAATGATACATCGATCACGGATGCGGGGTTGGAACACGTCATAGCGATGACCCAACTGAAACGGCTCACCCTCGAAAATACACAGATGACCGATGCAGGGCGCGAGAAACTGATGAAAGCGTCGCAAGCGTTCGTCCTAGGACTCCGGTAGCGGGCTTAAGTCATGGGTCAATGGGCACTTCGCGCAACGTTGTGCGGGGGTCTCCTGCCCCTGCATAAGTCCGACGACGGGACTTCGGCCGGTACGGGGATGCGTGGGTTGTGAATTCTGAAAGAGCCTAACGCAAAGCTCGCAAAGAAATTTGCGACACCCAGCTAGTCCGCGGCCATTCTTTGTAAGAGGATATCGAACGCGCCAAGAAGCAGTTGATCAATCGAGTGTCCTTGCTTCTGAGCGGTCATGTCCCAATTGCATGTTCCAGGCAATGCCTTGGCGAGCTTTGCGGTTTTGCGTGAGGTTTTTTCCAGCAGTCGCGAACCTTGCTCGCAACCGGCAGGAAGATTGTGAGACAACTGCAACCCAACGGCGATTACGGCCATTCGCGAAGGATGTCGGCGTAGACGGTCGCGTAGAAGTACGGACAGGTGGCTGACACGGTGACGAATAAGAGTGTCATCGCGACGACAAAGAATATCCAACCGGTGTACGATTTCTTCAAGATGCGTTCGGCAAGGCAGCCAAATGCGATAAGGAGGGACGCCGCACCGCATAGTGAAGCGACTGCGAAAACCGTGGTGACGAAGGAGGCGAACACGACGTGTTTGGAAATCCCCAGCGGCCATCCGTTCGCCCAGCCCGGTTGAAAGCCCATCCCGACCAGCATCACCAGCGACCACACAGATATGCCGACAAGCAGGAGCGCGCTTGTCTGCGCATTAGGCCAGGACAGGCGCGCCGCATGTGACTTCGAACTGGACATCGTCGAACTCCTCAGTTCTCCGTGGCAGGCGCAATCCTAACGAGCTTGGCGTTTTTCCAATTCGATTCTCTTTACTTCCTTGCGGTCCGCGGCGGCCTTCTCGTGTTCGCCCAGTCCTTCATAGGCGTCTGCTCGGTGTTGATAGGAAAGTGGGGATTCCGGCCATTGCTCGATCCCGCGCGTGAAATCTGCAACCGCTTTTTGAAACTCCTGCTGTTCAAGCCACACCAACCCGCGCTGATAGAGGGCTTGGCGGTCATCCGGCGATAAACGCAACGCCCGCTCACAGTCGGCAAGGGCCTTGTCCAGGTCACCGGAGTGTCGCTGTGCAGCGGCCCGCATGTAAAAGTTGGTTGCATCATCAGGGTCCAAGCGAATCGCTTCACTGTAATCCTCGATGGCTTTGGGGAATTCGCCCTTTTTGACGAAGGCATAGCCTCGATAGCGGTAAGTCTCACCATCCGGATCTAACTCGATGGATTTCGTATAATCGGAAATCGCTTGATCGTTTTCGCCCAAAAATAGATGGTAACTTCCCCGCTTGCTATACGAGACCGGGTCATTGGCATCCAATTGAAGGGCCTTCGTCAAGTCGGCAATCGCCTGTTTGAAGCTCTTCGTCGATTTCCACGACTCGGCCCGGCGAACGTAGTCCTCACGAAAATCATGGGCGATAAGGATCGCTGAGGAATACTCTTGAATCGCCTTGGTATGGTCATCATCGTGTTGAAAGGCGTTGCCGCGGAGAAAGTGCTCCTCGGGCGTTGTCCGATTACAGCCGCAGCATGACATTATGCCCATGATGTAAATTAGTGAAAGTGAAGGCCGCGCAATCCGGATCGAGCTACGTCCGAAATGAATCATTTCCCGCTCCCGTTCGTTTCAGGCAAACCAATATTGGTTGGCGACCACGTCCAGCGCATGCGTTATGTCCCACGTCGTATTCTCGGCGAGAATATCACGCGCAAAACCACATCTTCACAAATTATTCGATATTTTCGATATTTGAGCATCACACCACGCTGGCAAGTACGTCCGCCTTTCACTCTCCCAACACCACCGGGAAAATCTGATACCGCTGATAGACCGCCGTTGCTGCGTTGTTTGGCGGCATGACCAGCGAACGTTCTAGCGACGGGACCCAGGTGTTGACGTACTGGAGCTGCGTCGGCGAGAGCTGGTCCAGCGGGCCGTAGCCGCTGGGGTCGTTGATCGGCCACTGGGGGCCGAGGATGCCCATTTGCTGTAGCTCCGCGAACCGCTGCGGGGTGACAAAATCACTGTAACCGTACGACCCGGCGTCGCGATAACGCAGGATCTCCGACCAGTTCACATAAATGTGCGTGATGCCCTCGTCGCTTAACTTGCGGCGGATCTCATCGACAGGGCGCAGTTTCCACTCGCCAGGCGGGACCCCCGGTTGTTCGGTGGCGAACCATTGGTCGAAAATCGAATAGTCGAAGACGGTGTTATAGACATTGGGGAACTCGGCCGCGAAGACGACGGCGTTCCCAACGCAGAGGACTTTCGACCCGGGCGGCAAATCGCGGTTCAGCCGCGGCAGGCCGGGGGAATAGTAGCCTTCGGTGTGTTGCCGGGCGCGGTTGTAGTCGATCAAGTAGGCGTTGTAGCCGCACAGCGACAATGGTCCGGCGATCATCGTCAAGTGGTACAGCGACACGATGGCAAACAGACTCACCCAGGTAATCCGCCAGGGCGTCCGCTGGCTCCACGTCGCTCCGGCCCCCGCCAGCAGCGCCACGACGGGAATTAGCGGCACCCAAAAGCGATCGATGCGGTGCGTAAAAATCCAATAGGTGAGGAACAGATAGCCGACGTAAACCCACAGCCAAGTCACCAGTGTGCGTTTTGACTTGAGCAAAAACGCCAACGGCGCCAGACCGAACAAAAACGGACTGAGCCAATCACTCTTGACGGTCACGTCCATGACCTTTTCCGCCAAGTCGAGCGGGGAGTAGGTATTCGGACTGTGGCCGCGTTTCCATTTGGCGTTGAGATCCGCATCCCAATCTTTTCCGCCAAAGACGGAATAGACCAGCGGATAGACGGGATTGCCCGTTTCGACCGTATTTTTCACCAGCCACGGCCCGATGGTGATTGCCGTTCCGAGTGCAAACATGATCCCCAAGCGACCGGCCGCCTGCGTTTGTGACTTGCGGTGATCGTCGCGAGTAATCGGCGCGGCCAACGCTGCCAGTCCTAAGGGAATCACCACCGACAACACGCCGGGATATTTACACGCCATTGCCGAACCGGCGCACAACCCGGCGAGCAGGAACCGCCGTAGCGGCATTCGCGATTTCAATTCCTCATAGCCAATCAACACCGCGTACAGGGAGGCGAACAGATAAAATGTCAGCCCCCCTTCGGCATAGGCGATCGTGGAGATGCGGTACGTCCAGGGGGTCGTGAGATGAATCGCAGCCGCATAGACCCCCGCGCGAGCGCTGAACCAGCGGGACCCGGCGGCATAGACGCCGAGTGCGGTGAGCGGGCCAAAGCTCATCAGCACGACCTTTCCCGCCACGGCGCCCCAATACCAATCTCCCAACATCACCATCGAAAGCAGCGTGAGCATCTCGGTGCCGAAGGGGAAACTGGTGTAGACGTTGTGCGGCAACATCTCGATGCGGCCGGCCTGGTAGTATTCTTTGGGACCGCCGAAGTGATATTCCAACACGTCGAAGTCGGTCGAAGGGAGCAGCGCGCCCAAGACCATGCAGAGCACAAATGGGGCGATGATGATTAGCCATAGGTTATAGTTCCGCCAACTGTCGGCGGCTTCATCGTTCGGGGGCGCTGGTTGTCGACGAACGATTCGCAGGCCTATTTCGGCGGCAAGCCCGATGCCCATCAGACTACCAAACAGCCCCCGCGACAGCAGGCCGAACCAGCCGCAGGTGAGCGTGATCAGCGACCACGCCGACAGACCTAACGCGAACGCAAAGAACGTCCGCTCGCTGGTCCGCCGGCCGACGTTGGGACACACAGCGCGCAACACCAGTTGCCCGGTCGCCCACGCCCCCAAGAGGCTCGTCCCCGCCACGCACAAGGGGGGAATCCGCTGCGGCAGATTTCCCCAGGAAGACAACCCCGCCGGAAGCGGTTGCGGGGGATCGATCAGATCCAGCAAATCCCACGGCACCCGCCGCCAGACATCTATTCGCGTAACGGGAAAGTTGGGAAGTTTGAAGCTGAAAAAGATCGCGCCAAAGATCGCCAGCCAAACGAACACGCCGATCAGCCAACGCATATCGCGATGTGCGGGCAGCACTTCAGCGCTGTTTGGTTCGGCCGTTGTCTTATTTTTCGGTTGTGCGGGCACGCGTGGGATGCTCGTGAAGAGTTGGGCGATATGCGTACTTCGGTGGCAGGCGGGAGCCTGCCCTACGGGGTTTGGCCGGACCAGTCGAAGGCCAGATCGAGGGCCACGGCGGAGTGTGTCAGCGCGCCGATGCTGATCCGTTCGACGCCGGTGGCGGCGATATCAGCGACCGTGGCCAATGTGACGCCGCCGGAGGCCTCGAGTTGGGCTTGCGGTTGTGTTTGGTTTCGCAATTCGACCGCCCGCCGCAACGTATCGCAATCCATGTTGTCCAACAGCACGATGTCGGGCGGACCGTTGAGCGCATCTTGCAGTTGTTCGAGGGTGTCGACTTCGACCTCGATAGAAACGCCCGGCGGAGCGGTTCCGCGCGCAGTTTGGATCGCCGCGGCGATGGTCTGCTCGGAATGTGCGGCGGTCCAGCCGGCGAGATGGTTATCCTTGATCAATACGCCGTCATACAGTCCCATGCGATGATTCATCCCGCCGCCGGTCCGGACGGCATATTTCTGCAAGTGCCGCCAGCCCGGCAGGGTTTTGCGTGTATCGAGAATCGTCGCGCCGGTTCCCGCCACCGCGGCGACATAGCGGCCCGTGAGCGTAGCGATTCCGCTGAGATGCGTCAAAAAATTGAGCGCCGTCCGTTCGCCGGTCAAAAGAGTCCGCAGCGGACCGGTAATTTCTGCGACGATCGTTCCCGCCGACACAGCGGCGCCGTCGGCAAGTTTTGGCTGCACGTTGATGCGGGCATGGAGCTCGGCAAAGACCATTTCCACAATCGGCAGGCCCGCGACGATCCCCGATTCGCGGGCAACGACGGCGACACGGCCTTGTTCTTGCTCATCAATCAGTGCCGCGGAGGTCAGGTCTCCTGCCTCGTCGAGATCCTCTTTGAGCGCCAACTCGATCAACTGTCGCGCATTAGCCCGCGCGTGGTCGTCAAAGACCGGAACGTTCAACGGTTAGCTCCTCAAGCTCGATGGAAGAAGTTTCCCAAACGCAAAATCGATTCCCTTGCCCGCACACCCACCGCGAGTAAATAATGCCACAGCAGGAGCGACACACGTTGTCACATCTGCCTACAGCCTACTGCCTACTGCCTACTATCAACAAGCCGGAGCTGCATATGATCGTCGGCGTCCCCACAGAGATCAAACCGGATGAGTACCGCGTCGCCCTGTTGCCGGTCGGCGTCGAGGAACTGACGCGTCACGGGCACCGCGTGCTGATCCAGTCGGGCGCCGGGACGGGAAGCGGAATTCCCGACGATCTCTACGCCGAAAACGGGGCGGAGATCGTGGCGACGGCCGATGAGATCTTTGCCCAGGCCGATCTGGTCATCAAGGTCAAAGAGCCGCTGCCTGCCGAATGGCCCAAACTCCGCCCGGGGCAGATTGTCTTCACCTATTTCCACTTCGCTGCCGACGAGGAATTGACGCGTGCAGTGCTGGAGACCGGCATTTCGGCGGTGGCGTATGAAACGCTCCGTGGGCCGACGGGCAATCTCCCCTGTTTGACGCCGATGAGCGAAGTCGCCGGGCGGATGAGCATTCAAGAAGGGGCCAAGTATCTGGAACGGCCGCAGGAGGGACGCGGGATTTTGCTGGGAGGAGTACCGGGTGTGCCGCCGGCGGACATCGTGATCTTCGGCGGCGGGGTCGTCGGCAAAAACGCCGCCCAGATCGCTGCGGGGTTTCAGGCGGACGTAAGCATTCTGGACATCAACGTCGATCGGCTGCGGTATCTGGAAGACATCATGCCGGCCAACGTGAACACGCTGTTCAGCGACCGGCACACGATTCGCGAGCAATTGATGAAGGCCGACCTATTGATTGGCGCGGTGCTGATTGAAGGGGCCCGCGCGCCGGTATTGGTCCGGGAAGAAGACTTGAAACTGATGAAACCCGGAGCGGTCATCATCGATGTGGCCGTCGACCAAGGGGGCTGCGTGGAGACCGCCCATCCCACGACGCACTCCGACCCAACGTTTATTGTCAACGACGTCGTGCACTACTGCGTGGCCAACATGCCCGGCGCCGTCGGCCGCACCAGCACCTACGCGCTGTGCAACGTCAC